>CALFMR010000068.1 GCA_937880585.1 uncultured Acidobacteriota bacterium | reverse complement strand
CGCCGGGCCACGTCTGTCCGCACATCCGCATCCACGTCATCGACATCGTCCAGCCGCCGGGCATCGGCATTTCGCCCATCGCCGACATCGACGCGCACCGGACGATCGTCACCGCCGCGCTGGCGGCGAAGAGCAGCGCAACGACGCCGAAGAACGCGTGCCGGGAAGCGCTTGATGAGCGCGTCTGTCCGCACGTTGCGCCAATCTCAGCCACGACGTTGAGCGGTGCTTTTCGGGTACTCGTCGTGGCGACGCCACCACACGCCTGTCTCGTTGCGCCCTTTGGGCGCGCGGTCGAGCCACTGGTACATGCCCCAGACGCCATCCACGCCGCGCGCATAGGTGGAATAGGTGTGATACACGACACCATCCTCGTGTACGAACGCGCTCATGCCAGGCCGTTCGCGCACGTACGTTGGCGCGTCGGTGCCGCATGCCGCCGCGAATTCGGCGACGGGTGGCGGCACCGCTGTCGCGTCCATCGCGTGGCCGCCGCGCTGGTAGTTGTATTCGACGGTTCCTTCGCGCTGCTGCTCCTCGGTGAACGAGACGTTGAAGTCGAAGTTGAAATCGCCGCCGGGCGCGGACGCCCAGGGAAACGTCCACCCCATGCGATCCTTGTACGCGCGCAGCTTCGCGAGCGGTGCGCGCGACACCGCCATCAGCGTGACGTCGTGATTCGCCAGGTGGACGGCGACGCCGTCGAAGCCGTCCGCGATCGCCGAGCAGGACGGGCATCCCGCCTTGTAGTCGGGCCCGAACATGAAGTGGTAGACGAGAAGCTGCGAGCGTCCCTTGAAGAGGTCCACGAGCGCGGCGCTTCCTTCGTCGGTTTCGAACCGGTACGTTTTGTCGACCCGCACCCACGGCAGATCCTGACGCTGCCGCGCCAGCGCGTCGCCGCGCCGTGTGTGTTCCTTCTCTGCCTTGAGCAGGTCGAGCCGCGCCGCCAGCCATTCTTCCCGTGTTCCAGTTGTGTGTTCTGTCGTCATGCTTTCCTCCATCAGGTTTGCCGTGTCGTTCGTCCGGTGTCGAGACGACGTGCTGGTTGTTGGTCGTGATAGATTAGTTTCCGGGCTTCGAACGGAGGGAGTGACAAGTGTGGCGGGATTCGTCCAGACCATGGATTCGCTGATCGCAGCCGCAGCGCGTGCGCTGGCAGCGGGCGATCCGCTCGGCGCGCTCAATCGTGTCGCGTTGCGCGACGACGCGCATGCGCTCGCGCTTCGCGGCATCGCGATGGCGCAGCTCGGCGACCTCGTCCGGGCGAAAGCGCTCGTGCGGCTTGCCGCGCGCGCGTTCGGTCCGAAAGAGGCCGTGGCCCGCGCGAGATGTATCGTCGCCGAGGCGGAAATCGCGCTGGCCTCGCGCGATCTCGGCTGGCCCGCGAAGACGCTCGACGCAGCGCGGGCGACGCTCGAAGCGCACGGCGATCGCGTGAATGCCGCGCACGCCCGGTACCTCGAAGTCCGGCGCCTTCTGCTGATGGGGCGCCTCGACGACGCCGAGCGCACGCTCGCCGCGCTGGACCCCGAACCCTTTCCGCCTGCATCGAGAGCCGCGCACGAACTGGTCGTCGCGGGCATCGCGCTGCGGCGCCTGCGCACGAAACCGGCGCACGCCGCGCTCGCACGGGCGGCTCGCGCCGCGCGCCAGGCTGGCATTCCCGCGCTGATGGCGGAAGTCGAAAGCGCCTCGCGCGTGCTGGACACGCCCGCCGCGCGCCTCATCGCGCGCGGCGAGGAGAGACCCCTCATGCTCGGAGAGGTCGAAGCGTTGCTTGAATCGCGGACGCTCGTCGTGGACGCGTGCCGTTACGTCGTGTGTGACGCAGGCACGAAGGTCTCGCTCGCGACGCGTCCGGTGCTGTTCACGCTCGCCCGTGTGCTGGCCGAGGCGTGGCCGGAAGACGTGCCGAGGGATGCGCTCGTCGCGCGGGCCTTCCGCGCGAAGGCCGCTGACGAATCGCATCGCGCGCGGTTGCGGGTCGAAGTCGGGCGGCTTCGCACGGCGCTGCGGGAGGTGGCCGACGTGAGCGCGACGAAGCGCGGGTTTGCGCTGACGCCGCGCCGCGCGCCGGAGGTCGTCGTGCTGGCGCGGCCCGTCGAGGAGGCGCACGCGACGGTTCTCGCTTTTCTCGCTGACGGCGAATCGTGGTCGAGCTCGGCGCTCGCGCTGGTGCTGGGCGCGAGCCAGCGCACGGTGCAGCGGGCGCTCGATGCGCTTTCGGCGGCCGGCAAAGTGCAGTCGTCTGGACGGGGCCGGGCGCGTCGCTGGATGACGCCGCCCGTGCCAGGATTCGCGACGACGTTGTTACTCCCCGTTCCGCTACCGAACGACTAGGATGGCCGCATGAACCGATCTACCGCCAGCATCATCAATGAATACGGACCTTTTCCGGGCGTCGACAGCGTGGCTGGCGTCACGTACGATGGCCAGCAGGTCTGGTTTGCCGCCGGCCGCGCGCTGATCGCGCTCGACCCCGCGAACGGAAAGACGCCGCGCTCGATCGACGTCGCCGCGGAAGCCGGAACGGCGTACGACGGCCAGCATCTGTTCCAGATCGCCGCAGGCCGCATCCAGAAAATCGATCCGCGGACCGGCCACGTGCTGGCGACGATTCCAGCGCCCGGCGGCGGCAATGATTCCGGGCTCACCTGGGCGGAAGGGTCGCTCTGGGTCGGGCAGTACCGGGACCGCAAGATCCATCAGATCGATCCGGAAACAGGGGCGATTCTTCGCACGATCGAATCCGGGCGCTTTGTTACCGGCGTCACGTGGGTCGACGGAGAGCTCTGGCACGGTACATGGGAAGACGACACGAGCGACCTGCGGCGAATCGATCCTCGAACCGGAGAGGTTCTGGAAACGCTCGATATGCCCGCTGGCGTGTTCGTGTCGGGGCTCGAGTCCGATGGCGGCGACCAGTTCTTCTGCGGAGGAGCGAACAGCGGAAAGGTGAGAGCCGTTCGCCGTCCCCGGCGCGCTCCCGCTGAGGGGCGCGACGCCGGCGTTCCCGCCGGTTCCACGAGCGGATGATCGAAACCGAAGGGGTCTTCGCCGGAGTGACGTCGGACGTCGATATAAAGAAAAACATCGCCCGCTTTTCCGCAACCCGGCGCATCACGCCAATGGTCATCTTGTGCCCGGGACTTTGCCCTGGCCTGCCGAACGGCTCTTCACATGGTCGATGAAGGCGCGCAGTTTCGGCATGATCTGCCGGCGGCCTGGGTAGTAGAGAAACACGCCCGATATCATCGGTGCGAACGACTCCAGCACATGCACCCGTTTTCCGGCCCTCACCCCTTCGGCGACCATCGGCTCAGGTAGCTGGGCAAGGCCCACGCCTTCGACTGCCGCGCCAAGCATGGTGGAATAATCGTTGGCGATGAGGGGACCGGATACGGAAATCTCGATCGGGTGGCCGTTGTCGTTGAATGACCATGGCGCGAGCGCGCCACTGGATCGCCGCCACCGCAGGCATGCGTGCTGGCGAAGATCGTCCGTGTGACTCGGCCGGTCGCGCCCCGCGAAGTAGGCAGGGCTGCCGACGACGACGAGACGAAACGGTGGCGTCAACGGG
>CALFMR010000067.1 GCA_937880585.1 uncultured Acidobacteriota bacterium | reverse complement strand
GTTCGCCATCCAGGTCTTGGCGTCGTCACCATGAATGACGAACGAGGAGGGAGGACTGTGACCGCGCTCGAGCCTGCCCGACGCCGATGACCGCGGCCTCCTAGCCTAGTCCGCGCGCAGGGTCTCGAGCGGATTGAGGCGGGCCGCGCGGCGGGCCGGCAGCCAGCAGGCGACGAGCGCGATCGCCAGCAGCGCCACCGTCGTCGTCATGAACACGCCCGGGTCGCGCGCGCTGACGTCATACAGCAGCGAACCGAGCACGCGGCTGGCGGCGAATGCGGTCGCGAGTCCCGCAAGCGCGCCGGTGAGCATTACGATCCCGCCCTGACGCACGATCATCGCGACGACGAGGCGCGGTGAGGCACCGAGCGCAAGCCGGAGGCCGATCTCGGCGCGGCGCTGGACGACGACGTACGACGTGACGCCGTAGATCCCAATCACGCCGAGCAACAGCGCGACGGCCGCGGCAATCGCGAGCAGCACCATCGTAAAGGCCATGTACGCTGAGGCCTGATCCAGGATGTCCTGCAGCGTCCGGACCTCCACGACGGGCAGGTTCGCGTCGACGTCGTGAATCGCGCGCCGCACGGCCGGCGCGAACGCGCCTGGCGGCGTCGCCGTGCGCAGGACGTAGCTCATGACCGAGATCCCCGGCCCGACGAGCGACGTCACCGGCGTCTCGGGTCCGCGGGCGCTCGACATCGGAAGGTAGACCGCCAGCGCGGGACGCGACTCCGTCAGCGACTGGGAGACCGTATCCGCGGCGACGCCGACCACCGTCAACCAGATCGGCGCGCGCGGCGGCGGCTGGCTCGACGCAATCCGCTGGCCGATCGGATCGCGCGCCGGAAAGTACGCGCGCGCCAGCGCCTGATTGATGACGACGACGGGCTCGGCATGATCGATGTCGCGGCGATCGATGCCGCGGCCGCGGATCACACGGACACCGGCGGCCCGAAAATAGTCGCTCGCAACCGCCCGGAACGACACGCTGGGCCGCAGCGCGCCGGTCGGAGACGGCTGTCCGTCCACGAACAGCGTGTTGCCGAAGCAATCACCGTCGTCGGTGAGCGGCAGACAGGACGTCGCGGAGACGGCAGTGACGCCCGGCAACGCGGCGAGACGGTCGAGCAACGCCGCATGCCCGGCCACCATCGCGTGGCGATCGGGATAGTCACGGGCGGGCAGGCCTACGCGGAACGTCAGCGCGGACCGTGGATCGAACCCGGGATCGATCGCGCGCAGCTTCTGAAAACTGCGGATCATGAGACCGGAGAAGACGAGCAGCACGAGCGCCAGCGCCACCTGCGCCCCCATCAGCGCGTGGCGTACGCGGTGACGACCGCGGCCGGCCGTGTGCCCACGGCCGCCGCTCCGCAATGCGGCGACAAGGGTCGTGGATCGAAACAAAGGCAGCACCGCAAACGTGATTGCCACACCCGCGACCAGCAGCAGCGTGAACGCCACGACGATCGCGTCGACGCGCACTTCGGCGAGCCGCGGCAGGCTGGCGGGACCCGTCGCGACGAGCAGCCGGACGGCCGCCCACGATAGCCCCAATCCAATCGCACCACCTGCGGCGGAAAGCCACAGGCTCTCGGCCAAAAAGTAGCCAACGACGCCGGAGCCGCCGGCCCCGAGCGCACGGCGAATGGCGACGTCGCGTTGCTGCGCCTCGGCGCGCACGAGGCACAGATTCGCGACATTGGCGCACGCGATCACCAGCACGAACACGACCGACGCCAGCAGAATCCACAGACCGCGCGCGACCCGTCCGACCATGGCTTCCTTCAATGTGACGGGCGCGGCGATGAGACCGAGGTGATAGCCGATCGTGCTCGGATATTCGGGATAGGCCTGTGGAATCGCTTGAATGGCCGCATTCAAGTCGGCGCGGGCATCGGCGAGCGTGACGCCATCACGCAGGCGCGCGATGCCGTTGTAGATGAAGATGCCGAATCCCGCTGAACGCGTGAGGGCCACGGGCGTCCAGGCGTCGACCGCCGCGTCGGGGAAGGCAAACCCTGGCGGCATCACGCCAACGACCTGGGCGTTCACGCCGTCGAACGTGACGGACTGACCGAGGACGCCGGCGTCGCCGCCGTAGCGGCGCATCCACAATCCGTGCGACAGCACGGCCACGTGGGCGGCGCCAGGCTCGCCTTCGGCGGCCGTGAACCAGCGTCCAAGCGCTGGCGCCACGCGCAGCACGGACACGAGCGAGGGGGTCGTCGCCGTGACGCGGATACGTTCGGGCTCGCCGTGTGTGGTGAGCGTCACGTCGGTCGTGCTGGACACGGCCACGGATTCCAGCGTGCGGGCGCGATCGATGTACTGGTAGTACAGACCGTCGGTCATGCTGACGCCCGAGAGCTGATTGAGACCCAGCGCTCCGTGGTCGAGGACGATGATGCGGTCCGAATCCGGATACGGCAGCGGACTGCGCACGACGTGCTGGACGATGGCGAAGATCGAGGCGTTGGCGCCGATGGCGAGCGCCAGCGTCAGCACGGCGGGCACGGTGAACACCGCGTGGCGCACCAGCCGCCTGGCCGCATGTCGCAGTTCCCGGCCCATTGCCGGCATTCCGTACCCGTATCCTGCGCGTCGTGATCCGTCCGAGTGCCGGCGCGCCGGCCATCGCCGCCGCGCGGTCGCCGCCCGTTCGCTCATCGCGAGGGCGATCGCGCCGAACGCTTCGCGCGTCCACACCTGCAGGGGACGCCATCCGCCGAGGGCGCGTGCCTCGGCCAACCGGCGCGCAAAGGTCTCCTCCATCGCCGCGCCGTACGCGCGCCGCAGCGCCGGAGGAGACAGTCGCAACAGCCAGCGATAGACGCGCATGATCAGGCGCGCTCCGGATACAACTTGCGCCGCCGCGCCGTCCGCACCAGCGCATCGAGCCGCTCGGCTTCTTTCGCCGCCGCCTGGCGTCCCTCGCGCGTGAGCGCGAAATACTTGCGGCGCGGGTCCTTCTTGTCCGGGGCCTCGGCGGGCGCGATCAAGCCGTCCTCGGCGAGGCGCCGCAGGACCTGATAGAGCGCGCCGGTCGTCGGATCCAGTCGTCCACCGGAGCGCACGTCGACGTCCTTGCCAATCGCGTAGCCGTGCGAGGGACCGTCGCCGAGGGCGAGCAGAACGTGAAACGCGAGATCGGACAGCGTAGTCATGTGCTTAGCACTATAGTTGTCACTACAGCATATGACATCTGGAGGGTCTGTCAAGAGGCACGGCCGCGTCGACGACGTGACGCTCGAGTGCCGGCAATCGCGCGGCCTTCGCCTCGTCGACGCCTCCCGGCAGCACGTGCGCTACGCGTTTCGACGCCTGCGGAAGTCGCCAGGCTTCACGGTGACGGCGCTAGCGACGCTCGCCATCCGCCTCGGCGCGCACCTGACGATCTTCGCGGTCGTCGATGCATCGCAGGGAGCTGGCTATCCGGCAAAGCGATGCTTGTGAGCGCAAGACGCAGTGAGCGTTTGGCGAAGGTTCGACAACGGCAGGAGCCCCTCCTCCGCTGTCATGCTCTACTGAGTGCGCGAATCGACGCCACGACTCTACTGCGTCGCCAGATCCACAAGCAGGGGTTTGAGTGCGGCTCGCCCTTCGAATCCGATGCCTGGAATCGAGGGCAGCGAAGCAAATCCGTCTTCGACAACGGCGCCGTCCTCGAAACCTCCGAAGGGTTGAAAAATTCTCGGATTCGCTTCGCTGCCCCCGAGGCCGAGTCCCGCTGCCACGTGCAGCGAGAACAGATGGCCTCCATGCGGGAAGAAGGCCTGCCTGTTCCACCCAGCGGATTCGAATGTTTCGATGATTCGGACGTACTCAGGAAGGCCGTAGCAGTGAGCCGGATCGAAAATCAGGCGGTCGCGGGCAGGCCGCATGCCTGCGTACCGGAGCAGATTGCGCGCGTCAGGAAGCGAAAACGTCGCCTCACCGATACCAAGAGCAGGTTCGTAGGAGGCGCACAGGCGCGCGTGAGTGTCGAAGTCGAGCGGATCGCTGGCGTCTTCGAACCAACGCAGTGCGTATGGCGCGATAGCGTGGGCGGCCTCGAGCGCTGCACGCGGTGAGTAGCGGTTCATCGCATCCACGGCGAGACGGGCTCCGGACACGATCGACAGGGCGGCTTCGATTCGCTTCAAATCCTCCGCCAGAGCCTTCTTGCCGATCTTAATCTTGACCATCGTGTATCCGGCATCGAGAAATTCGCGGATCTCATCGCAAAGCCGTTCGATGTCGTTCGTGGGAAAGTCGTACCCACCTGCCGCATACACCGCAACGCGATTTGTCTGAGCACGTGCGAACCGTCGCTGAAGGAGCATGTGAAGTGGAACATCCGCGACTTTCGCCGCCGCGTCCCACAGCGCCATATCGAGCGTTCCCACGGCGACGCATCGCTCGCCATGCCCGCCTGCCTTCTCGTCCTTCATGAGGACATCCCACGCCCGAGTGGGGTCCAACGTGCCGTCGGCAGCCACCAGGTCGCGATCCGTGGCCGCCAACAAGCGCGGGGCGAAACGTTCGTTGATCAGTCCCGTTTGGGCGAACCGCCCAATCGACGAAAACCCGTAGCCCGTCACAGGTCTTCCGCCTCGTTCGGCGCTGGTCACGACCGCGACGACGGTGGTGGTGAGGCCTCCGCCCGGGACGCTGGCATCGGCGTAACGAGAGATCTCAACCGTGCGCGCGTTGATCTTGAGAATTCGCATGGACTGTTCTAGGGCACCGGCGAACCGACGTGTTCGCTCCGAATGGGTCTGTGCCCCGCGGGCCTCGACGAATGGACACCGTCAACATCCAGATCTGCCCTTGCTGTAACCGCAGATAGTAGATCGCGCGAATCTCGACGCGCCGTCGACGATCACGTTGTACAGCTCGACGGTGACGGATCTCGCGGGGTTTGCTGCCGAAGACGTGACGCCCGAACCCTCGGCGGCAGCATCTTCTGCACGGTTGGTGCTGGTCGATGCAATCGAACTCTCATGGCAGCGAGCTCGCTATCGCGAGGCCGGCGGACGCCGTGCTCGCCGGACCGACGACATTGCAGCGGTGGTTGTGGCGGCGATCGCTTGCCGTCGAATAGCCACGCGTCATTGGTCACGTTCCGGTTCGCGTGTGGGCGCCTCAGTTGTGAAGGCGCCACACACGAACCGGACGCGACTACGATTCCGACTTGTCAGTCCACAACGACCCGTTCGACTCACGACGGGGTACGACGCAATCGCGTGATTCACGGTCCGCCGCCGTCATCGAGCGCAACGGCAAGATCGAATGGGTAAAGCCGGAAGTCTCGGGTTTCCTGAGCGCCTCTTGAACTTCGACCGCCGACTTTGCCCAAGCTTACGCTTTTTTCAGCCCGATCCTAACCCTGCGCCAGCACCTCCGTCGGCGACACGCGGGCCGCGCGGAGTGACGGCGCGAGGCACGCGGCCAGACAAACCACGGCCATCGTCGCAGCGACGAACGTGATGATGCCAATCGGCAGCGGCGGCGTGTGAAATAACAGCGCCTGCATCGCTTTGCCGGATAGCCAACTCCCTGCGATGCCCGCGAGCGATCCGATCGCGAGCAGGCGCACGCCGAACGCGCCGAACTGCACGCAGACCTGGCGCGGCGTCGCGCCGAGCGCCATGCGCACGCCGATCTCGCGCCGGCGCTGGGCGACGGCATAGCTCAGCACGCCGTACGTGCCGATCGCCGTCAGCAGGAGCGCGATGCCCGCGAAAATCGCCGCAAGGACGGCCGGCGATCGCCGCGTGACGAGGCTGTCGGCGACGCGCGCGTCCATCGATCGCACGTTGTTGACCGGCAGCTCCGGATCGATCGCCCGTACGACTCTCGCAAGCGTGGCCGCCAGTCGTTCCGGCTCCATCGTCGTGCGCACGACGACGTAGATCGAGCTGTCGAACGATTCGTCGTAGGGATAGTAGACGGCGCCGAGATGATCGTCCTCCGACAATGCCGCCTGCTTGACGGGCGCGACGACGCCGACGACGGTGAAGGCATCGTCGGGCCGCCCAGCGGTGATCGAGCCACGAAAGAGCCGCTGCCCGATCGCGTGCCCGTCGGGCCAGTATCGCTTCGCGAAATCCTCGTCGACGACCGCGACATGGTGCCGCGTGTCGCTCGATGACAGCGCGCGTCCTTCCAGTATCGTCAGACCGAGCGCCTTGAAGTATTCAGCGCCCACGCCGTACGAGTACACGCCGTGGGGCGTTTCGCCCGGCTGTGGCGTGAAGCCGGCGACCGCCGCCGAGCTCCTGTTCGCGTTGCCGCTGAGCGGCACGTTCGTGGTGATGCCGACCGCCGAGACGCCGGGCTCGCGATGAAGCGCGGTGGAGAGCCGATCGATGAACGTGAGCCGACGCGTATTGTCGTAGATCCGGTACGGCAGCGACACCTGGCCGGTCAGCACGCGATCCGGCTGGAAACCTGTGGGCGCAGCCATGACCTGTTTCAGGCTGAGGACGAGCAGGCCCGCACTGAAGAGCAACGTGAATGCGAGCGCGGTCTGTGCGACGAGAAACACATGGCGAAGGCGATTCGCCGTTCGCCCAGACGTGCTCGTACGCGACTCGGCGGTCAGCGCGCCCATCATGTGCGCGCGGCGTGCGTGCCAGAGAACCGGGACGGCCATCACCAGACCCAGCAACGCGGCCTCGATCAACGTGATCGCCACCGTCCTCCAGTCGAAGACCATCCGCGCGCCGAGCGGGAGACGATCGGCCCCGAACGCGGCGGTCAGCACGACGCCGCCGGCGCCCACGACCAATCCGAGCACACCTCCCGCGACCGCCAGCATCGTCGTCTCGACGAGGACTTCGGCGATGATTTGCGGCCAGCTCGCGCCGAGCGCCTGTCGCATCGCGAGCTCCTTCGATCGGCGTCCGGCGCGGATCAGGAGGAGATTGGCGACATTGACGGCGCCGATGGTCAGAAGAAGCAGGACGCTACATTCGATCAGGATGAGCGTCGGCCGAATGCTCGCGACGTACGCCGCTCGCAGCGGCACGACGACCGACCGAAAGCCGGCCGAGGCGAACAGCGCCGCCTGCGGGTCGTGCGCCTCGATCGCGGCGTCCTGCGCGTCGACCTGTGCCTGGGCGACCGCGACGGTCACGCCCGGCATCAACCTCGCCACCATGTGGCTAGAACTGCCACTATGACGATTCTCCGATCGACGGTCATCATCGCTGGACGCCAGCGGCAGATAGAGGCGCGACTTCGACGACAGAAAATCGAACCCGCGCGGCAGCACGCCGACGATCGTCAGCGGCATCCCGTCGGCGCGCAGCGTGCGGCCGATCACGTGCGGATCGGCGTCGAAGCGCTCGCGCCAGTAGACGTCCGTGAGGATCGCGACGCGTCCAGTCTCGGGCGTCATCTCGGCGTCGGTGAACGATCGACCGAGCGCGAGCGTCACGCCGAGCGTCTCGAAGAAGTCCGGTGTCACGCGCGTGACGAACTCGCGCTCCGTCGAGCCGGCATTGCCGGTGACGATGGCGTCCGTGCGATAGAGCGCGAGCGCACTGAATGCGTCGATGTGCCCGCGCCGTTCGTAGTAGTTCGCGACCGAGGCGCCGTCGTCAGGCACGCCCGCACGTGGATATGTGTTGTAGATCGTGACGAGACGATCCGGCTGTGGAAAGCGCAGCGGCCGGAGCAACACCGCGTCGACGACCGCGAAGATCGTCAGGTGCGCACCGAGGCAGATGGCGAGGGTCGTCAGTGCGGTGAGCGTGAAGCCTGGCGACTTCCGCAGGCGTCGAAACGCGTAGCGCACGTGCTGCCGGGAGGCGTCGACGAGGCGAAGGCCGCGCGATTGCCGGCACTCGAGCGTCACGTCGTCGATGCGGCCGAACTCGCGGCGCGCACGCCGGGCGGCCTCGTCCGGCGCGACGCCGTCGCGGACGAGATCGGCGGCGTAGGCGTCGAGGTGGAAACGGAGCTCGTCGGAGAGATTGTGCTCGAACTGACGCCGTCGGAACAGGGCGGCGACGAATGAGCGCAGGCGCGACCACATGTCACACCTCATCCGGTGTCGTCCCGAGCGCCGCAGCGATGGCCGCTGCCAGACGGTTCCAGCCCTCGGTTTCCTCGCGCAGGCGTCGGCGTCCAGCGGCCGTCAGCGTGTAGTACTTCGCGCGGCGGTTGTTGTCGCTCTGCCCCCATTCCGCGACGATCAGTCCCTGGTGCTCGAGGCGATAGAGCGCGGGATACAGCGAGCCTTGAGGAATCTCCAGCGCATGGCCGGAAATCTGCTGGATCCGCAACAGCACGCCGTAGCCGTGCAGGGGCTTCAGCGAGACGGCCTTGAGGATTAGCAGGTCGAGCGTGCCTGGAAGCAGATCGGCAGTCTTACCCATGGAATCTCCTTCGTCGCAACCCGCTCACAAGGCTTCAGCGCGCAACCGGTTCAGCAAATTGTCGAAGCGCACCCAGTACACGCCGCAATCCTTTTCGCTCGTCCCCCAGCTATAGAAGAGGTATTTCCCGTCGGGCGTCACGTATTGTCCCCAGCGATGCGCGAGCCCGTTGTTGATTTTGGGCCCGAGGCTGACTGGCACCGTCCACGTGAGATCTGGTTTGTGGAAGGAGATCCAAAGCTCCGATTCGAAATCCTTGGTCTCGTGCGCGCTGATGATGATGTAGGACTCGTCCGGGGCGACGTAGAGGTCACCGTTGAACCCCGGTTCATTGAGAGGACGCCCCAGGCTCCTCACGACAGGTTTGCCGTCCGCGATCGTGATTACGCTGAAGGCGTACGTGACTCCATGCGTCACGTCGTCGGCGTCGGGCTCACTACCGACATAAAACCTGCCGCTCGTGGTGGGCATGAAGTCATAGACTCCGAACGCTCCTACCAGCAGGGGTACGGGCTCGCTCCAGTTCGAACCGCTCCTTTTCGCCGCCCACACATTCCGCCTGCCGCCCTTCCTCATATAAAGCGTGTTGCCGTCCAATGAAAGCGTCGGAGACATGAACTGTTCCGCGAGCCGTTGGGGCTTGCCCCAGTTGCCGTCGGCGTAGCGCACCACGCGGAGCTCGGCACGATCGCCACTTTTCCAGGAATCGTTTTGCGTGAAATAAAATTCCGTACCATCCCGCGAGAACGCGACCCGGCCCATCACGAACGTTCCGTTGTCCGCCAGTTGCCCCGGTGCAAATTCCTTCGGGCTATCAGACGGTGGAGTCTGTCGCAGGTACGCATCCGGGCTGTCCCAGATGTTTCCTCGCGGAACAAGAAGGCAGGCCATCAGCGTGAGCCCAGCGAGGAGTTTCGTGGTCGTCACTCCGAGCGCATAAGGTGCGATTCGGAGGAAAGCCGCGTGATGCGCCGACAAGCGGCTGCCCGTGGGCGCGCCTGGAAGCAGATCGGTGGTCCTGTCCATTGTTCCTCCTAGGTTGACTAGGAAGGTAGCACCCGGTTTCCTAGTCTGTCAAGGAGAAGGCGCGAAATGAATATGGTTGATCCGATCGCCACCGGCCGCCGACGAGCGCGGTCCAGAGACGCAACACACCGAGTGGATGGCGCGCATTTCGCGTGTGTGCCCCCAGGCCCGCTATTGGACGCCTTTACGCAACGTGTCGCGCGCCGTGGCGTCCCTTGCCACACCGCGCGTCGGTCACGCGTTCGCGCGCATCCACGATCGCCTCGACATCCGGAGCCTCGAGATTCTTGGCGCGGCCCGAAAGGCGGGTCCAGAGGGCGCCGGCGTGAACGCGGCCACGAAGGTCAGTGCGTGGTCCTCGGTGGGGATGATGACCGGACGGACTGCGAATCTGCTGGAACTGCTCACGCGTCGAGGGCGTCAGTCGGCCGAAGGTCTCGACGAAGGGCGTGCACGTCTGGCTGCTGCATCGCCAGGACGCCGTGCCGCATTTGCGTGGGTGAAATCTGTGACGCACCCGCCGCCAGATATACGAGCGCGTCGGCGCGAGTCAGCCTGATAGTCGGCGTCGCACGGATCGACGACGAAGTCCCGGCTGAAGTAGTGATCGTGTCCAGGCCCGCGTCGTCGAGAGCGGCCATGATCTGAACCGCGTTCGCCCGTAGCCACGTGCTCGCATCGCTCTGCGGATCGTGCGCCGCGTCGAGGAGCGGGATCGGGCCGAACCCGTGCGGCCTCCGTCGGGAGCTGGTCTGACAGTAGCGAGCCGGTCCGGGACCAGCAAGCACACTGTGGCTGCGCCCAATCTTCACGCAGTAATGCGTGGCCTTCCGGGGTGGGAAGGCGTGTCAGATTTGGCCTGTTCCGCTCGTTCAGTACAGAGAGGTACTCCGGTGTCGTTGCGGAAGCACTCCCCGGCGCCTCGCCGCGTAGGGTGCCTCGTGATGGGAACGCGGTGAAGGCCCGCCGCACAGTGCGAGTCGGAAGTCCGGCCGCTTCCGCGTGTGGAGGGAAATCATGACTCGTCTCGAAACGGTAGCGGGTGTACGATCGGACGACTAGCTCATCGAGCAGTCAAGCCGAATGACGCTGACGGATGTCGAGGTCGCGACGCGACTGGGCGTGTCCCGCTTCACGCTGCGGGCGTGGCGCCTCAAAGGCCACGGCCCGAAGTTCCTGAAGATGGGACGCGCCGTTCGCTACCGGCCCGACGACGTGGACGAGTACGAACGGCAGGCTCTCGTCGAGACGCAAGTCCCCCTAGATCACCACCCCGCGTGATCAGGACTTGGCGTGGACGCTGCTGGCACGCCCGCCCGGACATGTTCACCATCTTTCTCGCGGAACGCATGCGGCGTTGAGCTGTCGTGCGTGAACGCTCGATCGACGAGGGACCACATGGCGCTCTGGAAGCGTGGCAAGCGGTATTGGACGTCTTTTTCCGTCAACGGTGTGCAGTGGCGGCGCCCGCTCTGCGCGCCGGGCTCGGCGCTCGCGACGACGAACTGGCAGGAGGCCGCCCGTCTTGAAAAGGAAGTGATCCGCGCCGCCGTCGCGGGCGAACTCGCCGTGCGCGATCCGTCCGTCAAGCTGTTCGCGGCCGTCGATGACTACCTGGAAGCCAAGAAGGCGACCGCGAATTCCGAGCGCACCATCGACTTCGACCGTGAGCGCCTGGAGCACCTCAAGCGCCATTTCGGCGACGTAAAGCTCGCGACGATCACGCGCAACTCCATCGAAGCGTTTCAGGCCAAGCGTCGGCTCGGAGGCGCGAGCAACCGGACCATCAACATGGATGTTGGCGTGTTGCGTCAACTTCTCAAGCGCTTCAAGCAGTGGCGGCGTCTCGAGGACGACGTCAAGATGCTGACCGAAGCCGGCGGCGCACCGGTCGGGCGCGCGCTCACGCCGGAAGAACAGACGCGTTTGTTCGAGGCCGCTGCCGGTAACGCGGAGTGGGAGCACGTCTACCGCGCAGCGGTGCTCGCGGCCAACACGTCGATGCGCGGCGTCGAGGTCAAGCACGTGCGACGTCGCGATGTCGACTTGGAGAAGGTGTGGGACGTCGAGAGCACGACCGGGAAGGGCGTCCTCTACGTCACCCGGAGCAAGAACGAGACGAGCAAGCGAGCGATCCCACTCAACACGGCGGCGCGTAGCGCGGTCGAGCGGATGTTGAAGTGCGCCGACGAACTGGGGCACACGGCGCCCGAGCACTACTTGTGGTGCGCGAATCAGCATCACAAATTCGATCCGACGAAGCCGGCGAGCAAGTGGGATACGGCATGGCGGTCACTGCGCGACGCGGCCGGACTGCCCGGTTTTCGGTTTCACGACTTGCGGCACACGGTCGTGACGGACTTGCTGGAAGCCGGCGAGCCCGAGCACGTCATCGAGGCCGTGACCGGTCATTTGTCGAGACGCATGCTGGAGCATTACTCCCACCAGCGGCTCAAGGCCAAAGGCCAGATGCTCGCGCGGATGGAAGAGCGGCGGAACAAGGGAAAGGCGGGATAATCCGTGATTCCGGCAGGCATTGTGTCAAGTTTTATTGCTACAAAACTTGACAACACTCTTCCCGTACTCCACAGTGGACCTATGGAGCGGGCTCAGAATAGTCGTTCGTCGGTCAGCCAGACCATTCGCACCCGAATCGAATGGAGCGGCGAACGCCTCTGGCGGTTCAGCGACTTCCCGAACGCGCCAATGGCCGCGGTCGCGCAGGCGCTGTCGCGTCTGGCGCGAGACGGCACGCTGCAGCGCCTGAGCAAGGGCGTCTACTATCGTGCGCGGTCCACCGCGCTCGGCCCCAGCCGCCCGGACCCCGTCTCGATCCGGCAGCTCGCCGCCGATCGCGCCACGATGTTTCCGGCGGGCATCGCCGCGGCGAACCTCCTCGGGTTCACGACGCAGGCCGCGGGTCGAAGCGAAGTCGCGACAACCGCCGGCAGTCTGCCGCGCAAGCTCGCCGGCAAAGACACCGTCATTCACACGCGACGGCCCGAAGCATGGAGGCGCCTGTCCAGCCACGACGCCGCGCTTCTCGATTTCTTGCGCGACGGCGGTCGGACGAGCGAACTCTCCGAAAAGGACACGATCCGCCGAACATTGCGGCTCCTGAAAGAGCCCGGTCGGTACGAGCGCCTGGTTCGCGTCGCGTCGACGGAGCCGCCGCGTGTTCGGGCGCTGTTGGGCGCGATCGGCGAGGAGATCGGCAAGAGCCCGGCGACGCTGCGGCGACTGCGCGCCTCGCTCAATCCGCTCTCGCGATTTGATTTCGGCGCGTTGGCTGCGCTGCGATCCGCCCATCACTGGCAAGCGAAGGAACGCAGAGTCCTCCGGCACTGAGGATCGGCCTCGCATATTCGTCCGATGATTCGCATAATTTGCCTAAAAACACTCTTTTGCCTATACTAGGCAATTAGCATGAATGAGGCAAGTCTCGTCCAGTCGGCGTCACGCGTGCTTCGGGAACGGCTGCCCGGCGGTTGGACGCAGCGCATCCGACTGGAAGAGCGGGCGGGTCGGCCTGACGCCATTCTCGACGTGACCGGGCCCGACGGAACGAAGGCCCGCCTGCTGGTCGAGACGAAGGCGCAGCTCGTGCCTCGCGCCGTCGCGGACATCAAGGCACGGTTGGACGCGTCTTCTTCGACTCCGGCATTGGTCGTGTCGGCGTTTTTGACGCCGAGTACGCGAGAACGCCTTCGTGCGGCAAATCTCAACTTCCTCGACCTCACTGGAAACGTGCGGCTCGTGCTCGTGCGCCCAGGACTGTACGTCGAAACCACGGGTTCAGACGTCGATCCGTCGCCGAAACGCCAGCCTGGCCGATCGCTGCGTGGACCAAAGGCCGCACGGATCGTGCGCACGTTGTGCGACTTCGATCCACCACTCTCCATTTCGAACGTAGCCGACAGCGCCAAGGTCGATGTCAGCTATGCGTCACGACTGGTGGAATGGCTGTCGCAGGAAGCTCTGCTCAACCGCAAGCCTCGCGGTGCCGTGGAATCCGTTGATGCGCCGGCGCTGATTCGTCGTTGGGCCCAGGACTACGCCGTGCTGACGGTGAACGATGCTCGCAGCTTCCTGGATCCGCGAGGGATCGAGAATCTCGTTCGCGGCGTCTCGGAAGGCAAAGTCCGCGGACGCTATGCCATCACGGGCTCCCTCGCCGCGAACCGCATCGCGCCGATTGCGCCGGCCCGACTGGCGATGCTGTACGTCGACGATGTCGATCGCGTGGCGTCACGTCTGGGACTTCGGCCCACTGAGGCCGGGACGAACGTGATGCTACTCACGCCATTCGACGATGTAGTCTTCGAGAGAACGTGGATTGATAAGGGGCTGACGCTTGCCGCGCCGAGCCAGGTGGCCGCAGATCTGTTGACCAGTCCAGGCCGTGCGCCGAGCGAGGCGGAAGCGATTCTCGAACGACTGGAGAAGCAGCCCGCGTGAGCGCGCCTCTGTACGTCGCCGCGCGGGAGGTGCTGTTCGACGCACTCGTACCCGGCTCTCTCGGGGGCACTGGCGTGACGTT
>CALFMR010000066.1 GCA_937880585.1 uncultured Acidobacteriota bacterium | reverse complement strand
CGGGCATGCCTGGTGCAGCCGCGATCGTCAGGAACGCGGGTCGCGCTCGCCGGCGGGTGCATTCGGCGTTCAGGAAAGTGGGATTCGCCCGCCCGGGCGTGCGACCGATCGTCAGGCGAGCGGGTCTTGTCGGCCGGGGAGTGGCCTCGGCCTTCGGGAACGTGAGACTCGCCGTCCGCGCAGGCGGGTTGCCGTGTGGCAGTGCTAGACCCCGTCAATTCCGCCTTCGCGCTAGGCTACTACGCTGCGCGCACCCTGGGCGTCGCATTGGCGCTCTTCTACGGTGGCGGTGCGACGAGCAGGCCGGCGAGCCGGTCTCTTCGACATGGCTCGTTCGCACCACGCTTCATCTGCCGCTACAGCGCCCGCAATCGGCGAACGATGTCCGCTTGCCCGGCTCTTCGCGCCGGTCCCCAGCATGACGCCAGCGCGGCCACGCCAATCACGAGAATGGCGACGCCGTACACCGGTGCGGACGCACCCCACGCGTCCTGAAAGACGTGCTGAAGCACGCGCGTTGTCCATATGCCGACGGTCGCCCCGCCAATGACGCCCAAGCCGACGGGTGCCAGCACGGACTTCAGCATGAGGCCGACCACGTGACCCGGCGTGGCACCGAGGGCCTGACGAGTGGCGAACTCTCGTGCCCGGGACGCACCAACCTGCGCAAGCACGCCGTGCAGCCCACCGGCCATCAAACCGACGGCAAAGATCGCAAAGCCGACAAGGATGGCCGCTCCGGCATTCGTCGCCGCCGTCTGGTGCCAGAAACGCTGGCTCAACGGCATGACCTTGACGTACTGGTCGGGCGCCACACGCCGGATGGCTGACGTGAGCGCCCGCGTCGCCGCCCCAACGTCGCCGCGTTCGCGTGTGACGACATAGATCACGGTCATTGGCTCGGCAATCGAGCTGGAAAATGACGAGTAGATGGTCGGTTTGGGCGTCGTCCCGACGGCGGTCTGCTGCATGGCGCGCACGACGCCGACAATCCGGGCTGGCGCGAGGCCCACCCCGTAGCTGACGAGCTGCCCGATCGCACGCCGGGGATCGCCAAAATACGTCGTCGCAAACGGCTCATTGACCACGATCGCCTCGTCTGGGTCGTCGGGCCGCAACAGATCGCCGGCTTCGAGCCGGGCACCGAGTGCGCGAAAGTAGCCTGGGGTCACCGTCTCGAAACCCACGGCCCTGAGCGGGCCGTTTCGATGGACGGGAATAAGGAGACGGCTCCAGCTCTCGAACAGCGGCGGGTCCGTTGCCAGTCCCACGATTCGACCACCTGGCGCGCTTTCCGCCGCCGCGCGAATCGCCGCAAGGTAGGCTCTGTACCCGGCCACGCCGTCCCGACGCCACGATGCGGAAGGGACGCTGACCTCCACGGTCAGCACCCCACGAGGATCGAAGCCGAGATCGGTGGTCAGGAGCTTCGCTGCGGAGCTCGCTGCCACCTCCGTACCCAGCAGCAACGCCAACGCCATGGCCACCTGAATCGCTATCAAGCCGGCGCGGTAGACGCGCGTTCGGGGGGAGACGGTCGGCGCCGTGTCCAGCGCGTACGGCGTCTGACCGCCATGGACCGCGCGACAGACAATCATCCGTCCCAACCAGAATGCCCCAGCCACGGCCCCGGCCGCTGCAACCTCTCGCGTTCCGACCGTCATTCGGCCGAGATCGAGCGCCGCAAACGCTGGCTCTCGGGCCGCCAGACGCATCATGAGCTCGGCGAGCGCGAGCCCGATCGCAATCGTCGCGGCAGCGACAACCGCACCTTCGAGCAAGTACTGTCGCGCGAGCTGTCCGCTGCTCGCACCCAGGCGTCGCCTGGTCGCCACGTCTCCGCGCCGCTCGAGCTCGACGGCAATCGCCACGCCGAACGCATTGACCAGGGCTAATAGGGCCAGCCCCAGCGCACCCCACGAAATGATCACCGAGACCTCGGCGGTCCGGCCGAACAGCACGCGCGGCAACGGCGTCACGGCGAACGGCGAGCCGCACTGCGCTTGAAGTTGCGCGGCGGCCGACGCCGTGTCCATGTGCGGTGGGAGCCTCGCCAGCAAGTATCTCTGGGAGGACACGTGCTTTTCGATATCCGGCAGTAGCGCGCCGTCGCGCATCGGCAGGATGAAGTCGGCCACCTCCGGCGCGTCTGACTGCGGCGGCTCCCACGTACCAACACGGAACCCGGACGGAAGGATCCCGACGATCGTGACCGGGGTGATCGAGTCGTCGCTGTTCCAGAGATCGACCCGACGGTCGAGCGCCTCGGCGGCGCCGCCGAATAACCGCATGGCGGCCTCGTCGGTCACCACCGCGGCGCCCGCACCGAGATCGGCGGGCCACACGAATAATCGCCCCCGTTCGGCCCGCATGCCGGTGACTGTGAAGAAGTCTTTCGTCACACGCATGGCGAGGACGCTCCGTACGTCGCCAGACACATGGACAAACGTTCTGTTATCGAACGCGAACGCGGCGTACACCGGGAAAACGTGTTGACGTGCTCGCCACGTGCCGTACTCGTCGACGTACACGAATTGACCGCTCGCGGTGTCTGCCCTGAGCGGCCCCACCCGTACGATGCGGCTTTCGTCTTTCATGGGAAGACGAGGCGACAGAAGGCGGACGCACAAGGACGTCAGCATGACGACGCCGGCCACTCCGGTGGCGAGCGTCCCCAGGATCCAGCCCGTTGCGACGGGCCGATGCCGCCAGAACCGAAACGCGTTCGCGATGCTCAGCAACGCCGCGCCTCCTCATCGATCGTCGCGGCCATCCCGAGGGCGCCCGACACGGACGGCCGAATCGCGCTCTCTGGGCTGACCAGCACCACACTCGCTCCGTGTCGGGCATGATCGCGCGCGACGTCGCTGACCGCAAGCGACAACTGCCGGCTGACCAACCACGCGAACTACGGCGGCGTCAGGACGTCGCTGCCTGCTTGCCGCCGAGCGCGGCCAAACGGCGCGCGGCGGTGACATTCAACGCGAGCATTAGTTCTTTGAGGAGTTGACGTCCGGGTTTTTCACTGGACGCGGAGGAATCCCGGCGCAAAGCTTACGGTTCGGAACGACTCCAACGTCGTCGTGCACGGCTCGGTCGGCGCACTGTGGTGGTCGAGGTTCACGGTGGACGGACACGTGCTTGCTAGGCTTTGTCGTGGGGGCGCCGCGCTGGTGATCTCGCTTGCCATGTCGTTCGGCTGTCACTCCACGAGTCCGAACGGCGACGTCAACGTCTCATACGACTTCTCCCAAGGACCGCAAGGCTGGACGGCCGGGGTGGCCGACTATACGCCGGACACGGCCTCGCTCGTGAATTTCACCGCGGACGTGAGGCGACTGCCGTCGTCACTCGGCTCGTCCGGACTGTTCCTGTCCAGTCGTAACGTCAGCGATGACGTCTTCGTGTACTACACGGGCAAAGC
>CALFMR010000065.1 GCA_937880585.1 uncultured Acidobacteriota bacterium | reverse complement strand
CCGTCACCGCGCGTTCGACCGATCCGTCGCCGCCGACGATCCAGCCGTAGGCGACGAGCGCGGCAATCATCGCGATCGACACGGCGCGAAACGATCGCGTGGTCAGTCGAAACACCAGAAGCAAGAGCGCGGCGATGAGCGCGACGTTGCCGCCCGAGATGGCAATGACGTGATAGGTGCCGGCACGCTGAAGCCGCCGGATGAGGTCGACGTCGAGCCCGGCGCGATCGCCGATGAGGATCGCGGCAACGATGGCGCCCGTGTCGCCACCGGCTGGTGCGAACAGCCGATCGATCGCGTGGCGGAGCGACACGCGAATGGCCGCGGCGGCCTCGTCCCACCACGCGCCAGGCGTGACGTGGACGACGAGCGCACTCTTGATGGTCGCGTTCAGCGCAACGCCGCGCGCGAGACGCTGCGCGTCGAGCGACGGCAGACCAGGATCCCACCATACCGCAGGCCGTCGAAGCGTCGCCGACGCTTCGACGCCCCGCCCCCGCACCCAGTCCGACAGCCGGTGCGCGGCGAGCGCGCCGGCCACGTAGGCCTGCACGCGGCCGTCGGCCGCGTGCAGGCCGCCCGCCTCGTCGCGGATCGTCCTGACGTCGATGACGAGCCGCACCGCGTCCTCGCTCGCGACCGCGTCGCGAGCGAGAACGCCGCTGATCGCGACCGGGCCGACGCTCCGCGCCTCGGTCGTGACGCGGGCCGGCGCGGCGTCTGCCGCGCCGGCTCTCGACGCCTCGGCCGCGAACCACTGCACGATCGGCGGGTCGAGCGCGGCGTGCCGTGCTCGACCCGCGTGCGCGGCCGAGACGGCCGCGACCGCCAGCACGATCGCCCCGCGCCGCCGCGCGGGGCGATCGGCGGCCAGTGCGAGACTGGCCGCGGCAATTGCCGCGGCCATGACGAACGGCAGCCGGAGCGGCCAGGCCGCTCCGGCTGCCGCTCCGGCGAGCGTCGCCACGACAATCCAACGGCCGAAGGACATGGCGGCCGTCCGCGCAAGAACGAGGCCGCGTCCAGATCTCGCGACGGCCGGGCGGGACCGCCACCCGCATCGCGGATTCTGCGTACGGCCGCCATCGACGCCCTGGCAGATTCTGCAAGGGCCGCGGCCACCCGTTCGGTATGCTGGGAAGGCCTCCGGACGTGGACTCTCCCCGCGATCCGATGAGGCGAGGAGACTCTATGTTGATTGGTTCCCGACGCGTGTTCCTGCTGCCGGCGCTGGCCCTTGCGGCCCTCGCCACGGCGACCCCGGCGTTCGCCCAGAACGCCTCGAGCGACCCCGGGGTGGGCGTGGGCGTCCTGGCGGGCATCACGCGGTCCTCGCTGCACAACGACGAGCTGAAGGACTTCTTCAAGAGCAAGACCGGTTCGCTGTTCGGCCTCTGGGTCGGCGGGAACAAGAACGGCCTCATCGGGTTCACCGGTGAGTTCAACTACCTCATCCGCAACGTCGGCGTCGCAGGCACCGACGATACCTACAAGTTCCACACGCTCGAGATCCCGGCGCTCCTGCGCCTGAACATCGGCGCGCGGAGTACGAACGGCGCGACCATCTACGCGGTGGCCGGCCCGGTCTTCAGCCTCAACCTGAAGCAGGAGCTCAACGGCGTCGACGTGGGCGACAACTTCAACGGCGGCGACGTCGGCATCATGGCCGGCGCGGGCTTCGAGGTGTACCGGATCGGCATCGAGGGCCGCGGCAACTGGGGCCTGCGGAGCGTGTCCGACTCGGGCGACGTCTCCGACTCGCACGCGTTCTCGCTGGAATTCCTCGCGAAGTTCCGCTTCAACTGAACGCGCGCCTCACGGCATGACACAAAGGGCAGGTCCATTGGACCTGCCCTTTTGTCTTACGTCCCGTCGACCGGCCGGCGTCGCGTCTGCTTCTTGGCGGCGTGTTGTTGTTTTTGCTGGAGGCGCCGTTCCTTCGACGCCGCCGACGGCCTCGTCTTCCGCCGCGACCTCGGCGGCCGCAGCGCGCGGCGCACGAGATCCTCGAGCCGCGCTCTCGCCGCTTCGCGATTCTGCGCCTGCGTCCGGTGTTCCCTTGCCTCGACGACGAGCACGTCCGCCTCGGTCATCCGGCGTCCAGCCAATTTCCGGAGCCGTGTCTTGACGTCTTCGGCGAGCGCGAGCTGCCGAAGATCCACCCGAAGCTCGACCGCAGTCGCGACCTTGTTGACGTTCTGTCCGCCCGGCCCGGATGCGCGCACGAAACGCTCGACGACCGCCCGGTCGTCAATCGCGATCCCCGGCGCCACACGGATGGCGTCCACGGTGTCCCTCAGCCGTTCCGACTCTCGGTCGGCTTCTGGTTCTCGGCGTGGTACTCCTGCAGCGACTTGACGCTCAAGCCCTCGGTGCGAATCGCCTCGATGGCGCTCACGGCGGCGGCTGCGCCGGTCAGGGTCGTGATGGCGGGCACGCCCTGCATCATCGCGACGCTGCGCACCGTGCGATCGTCGAAGAACGACTCGCGGCCGAGCGGCGTGTTGATGACGAGCGAGATGCGGCCGTTCAAGAGCTCGTCGCCGACGTGCGGCCGGCCCTCGTTGATCTTGAAGACGATGGCCGTCTCGAGCCCGTGCGCCCTGAGGTACGCCGCCGTGCCCCGCGTGGCCACGAGCCCGAACCCGAGCCGGACGAGGTCGCGGGCAATCGGCACGACCGCGGCCTTGTCGCGGTTGTTGACGCTGATGAACGCCGTGCCCTGCTGCGGCAGATGCTGCCCGGCGCCCATCTGCGCCTTGGCGAACGCCGATCCGAACGACTCGGCCGCCCCCATGACTTCGCCGGTCGACTTCATCTCGGGCCCGAGCAGCGTGTCGACGCCTGGGAATCGGACGAACGGGAAGACCGGCGTCTTGACGAACGATCCCGAGACCGTCAGGTCCTCGGTCAACCCGAGATCGGCCAGCGTGCGGCCGACCATCAGCTTGGCCGCGACCTTCGCGAGCGGCACGCCCGTCGCCTTCGAGAGATATGGCACGGTGCGCGATGCGCGCGGGTTCACCTCCAGCACGTACACCACGTCGTCTTTCACCGCGAACTGCGTGTTCATCAGCCCGACGACGTTCAGTGCGCGCGCGATGCGGCGCGTGTAGTCGCGGATCGTGGCGACGTGCCGGTCGGCGAGCTGGAACGGCGGGACGACGCACGAGCTGTCACCCGAGTGGATCCCGGCCTGCTCGATGTGCTCCATGATGCCGCCGACGAGCACGGCGCCCGTGCCGTCGGCGAGCGCGTCAACGTCGATCTCGGTCGCGTCCTCGAGAAACTTGTCGATGAGGATCGGATGCTCGGGCGACGCCTGGACGGCGTGCCGCATGTAGCGATCGAGCGCGGCCGTGTCGTACACGATGGCCATCGCGCGCCCACCGAGTACGTAGGACGGACGCACGACGACGGGGAATCCGATCGTCGCGGCCACGTCGCGCGCTTCGTCGGCCGAGGTCGCGGTGCCGCTCGGCGCCTGCGGAATGCCGAGGTCCCAGAGCAGCTTGGCGAACCGCTCGCGGTCCTCGGCGAGATCGATCGAGTCGGGCGACGTCCCGAGGATGCGCACGCCGGCCGCCTGCAGCCGCAGCGCGAGCTTCAACGGCGTCTGCCCGCCGTACTGCACGACGCACGCGATGTCGCCGCCGGCCGCCTTCTCGCGCTCGATGATCGCGAAGACGTCCTCGAACGTGAGCGGCTCGAAGTACAGCCGGTCCACCGTGTCGTAGTCGGTCGAGACGGTTTCGGGATTGCAGTTGATCATCACCGTCTCGTAGCCTTCCTCGCGCAGCGCGAAGGCGGCGTGGCAGCAGCAGTAGTCGAACTCAATGCCCTGCCCGATCCGGTTGGGTCCGCTGCCGAGGATGGCGACCTTGGCCGACGGCGTCGGCTCGGCTTCGCACTGATCCTCGAACGTCCCGTACATGTACGGCGTGAACGACTCGAACTCCGCCGCGCAGGTGTCGATGCGCTTGTAGGCGGCGATGATCCCCGCTTCGGCCCGGCGGGCACGCAGACTGTCCTCGTCGACGCCGACGAGCCGCGCCAAATCCGCGTCGGCGAAGCCGGCGCGCTTCAATTCGCGCAGGAGATCGTCCGAGAGATCGCGCGCGCCGACGGCGGCCGCCGATCGGCTGAGCTCGACGATCTGCTGGAACTGCGTGAGGAACCAGCGGTCGATGTGCGTCAGCCGGTGAATCTCGTCGAGACTCCAGCCGCGCTCGAGCGCGCGGAACACGGCCCACATGCGACGGTCGGTCGGAATCCCCAGCGCCTGCTGCAGCGCCGCATCGTCTTCGTGCTCGAAGGGCGCGCCCGGTGCCGTTTGGCCGAAGAGCCGTCCCGAGTTCCCGAGCTCGAGCGAGCGGAACGCCTTGAGGAACGCTTCCTTGAACGTGCGGCCGACCGCCATCGCCTCGCCCACCGACTTCATCTGCGTCGTGAGCGTGCGATCGGCCTGCGGGAACTTCTCGAACGCCCAGCGCGGCACCTTGACGACGATGTAGTCAATGGTCGGCTCGAAAGACGCGGGCGTGAGACGCGTGATGTCGTTCGGGATCTCGTCCAGCCGATAGCCAAGTGCGAGCTTGGCGGCAATCTTCGCGATCGGGAACCCGGTGGCCTTCGACGCGAGCGCCGACGAGCGCGAGACGCGCGGGTTCATCTCGATCGCGACGATGCGTCCGTCGGCCGGATTGATGGCGAACTGGATGTTCGACCCACCCGTCTCGACGCCGACGCGGCGGATGATGCGCCGCCCGAGGTCGCGCATCCGCTGATATTCCTTGTCGGTCAGGGTCAGCGCGGGCGCCACGGTGATGCTGTCGCCCGTGTGCACGCCCATGGCGTCGATGTTCTCGATCGAGCAGATGACGACGAAGTTGTCCGCGCCGTCGCGCATCACCTCGAGCTCGAATTCCTTCCAGCCGATGACCGACTCTTCGACCAGGATCTCGTGGACGGGGCTGAGGCCGAGGCCGCGCTGGACGATCTCGCGGAACTCCTCGATGTTGTACGCAATGCCGCCGCCGACGCCGCCGAGCGTGAACGACGGACGGATGATCAGCGGAAACCCGAGCTTGCCCGCGGCGTCCATCGCCTGATCGAGCGACCGCGCGATGGCGCTGTCCGGCACGTCGACGCCGATCGATCGCATGGCGTCCTTGAAGAGCTCGCGATCTTCGGCGACCTTGATCGCCTCGGGCGACGCGCCGATGAGGACGACGCCGTGCCGTTCGAGCACGCCTTGCTCGGCGAGCGCCACGGCCAGGTTCAACGCCGTCTATCCGCCGACCGTCGGCAACCCCGCCTCCGGCCGCTCG
>CALFMR010000064.1 GCA_937880585.1 uncultured Acidobacteriota bacterium | reverse complement strand
ATGGACATGGTAGCCAAGCCGCGCGGCCGTCTCCGCCGCGGCACGCATCGCGTCGCGGCGCGATCCGACGAGCCAATAGGCCGCCTGCGCGAGCCGTGGATCGCCCGGTGCAACGGGACCGGGCACACGTCCGGCTGCGCCAGATCGCAGGTGCGCCATCACCCGCGGCGGGATCGCGTCCGCCAGTCCGTGGCGCGTGATGACGTCGATCGCCGCGTCGAACGTCGTCTCGTCGGCGACGGTCGGTCCGGACCCGATCACGACGGGATCATCCTCGACCGGGCCGGAGACGTCCGAGATCGCGAGTGTCACGCTGCGCCCGGCACGCGCCGCGAGCTGGCCGCCCTTGACCGCCGAGAGATGACGCCGGACGAGATTGAAGCCGGCGATGTCCACGCCCGACTTGAGCAGCACGTCGCCCGTGACGCGAACGTCGTCGAGCGTGAGGCCGTCGGCGGGCGTCTCGAACATCGCCGACGCGCCGCCCGACAAACACACGAGCAGGAGGCCGCCTTCGCGGCGGCAGGCGTCGGCCAGCGTGAGCGCCGCGCGCGCGGCCTCGCCGCTGCCGTCGTTCGGACGTGGATGCGCCGCGGCGAACGCCCGCCACGCCGGGCTAGGCGCGGCATCTGCCGGCGCGGTCATGACGCCGGCCACGAGACGTGGCCCCACGACCGCGTCTTCATCAACGGCGCGCGCGGCGCCGACGGCCGCCTTGCCGGCCGCGACGACGCGCAGACGCGACTCGACTCGAAGCGTGTCGGACAGGTCCGCGAGCGCGCGCGACGTGAGACGGCGGGCGTCAACCGCGGCGAGCGCGGCCGAGGTCATCGACGCGAGGTGTTGCCGGAGGAGCGTGTTAATGAAGTTTACTGGCCTCGGTCCACGCAGAGAGCTTGGTGACGAGGTCGAATTTGCGAAGCATCTCGCCGATCATCTGGCAGGCGTCGTCGCGTTGGCAGAGGCTGTCGAGCTGACTCATCAGACGGGCCAGGGCATCCTCCGCCTGACTGATGGCGTCGTCGGAATAGTATTCGCGCTGACGTTCGAGACACTGATGGTGCTTGAGCAGCTCTTCCCGGAAGAACTCGGCGAGACACGTGCAGGTGGGTCCGCAGAAGGGCCCGGCAGCAAGAGGAACGTCGACGCTCGTCAGACGACTTTTCACGGTCATCTTCGACTGGGAGCTCTTAGTCTAGCAAAGTCACCGCGGGTGTCAATGGCAACCTGTCCGTCAGGCGCCGCCGTCCAACCGCGCCTTCAGCAGGCGCGTCACCGTCTTGGGATCCGCCTTGCCACCGCTCGCCTTCATCGCCTGCCCCACCAGGAAGCCGAGCACGTTCGTCCGTCCGGCGCGATACTGCGTGACCGCATCCGTCTGCGCGCTCGTCACGGCGTCGACAATGGCAGCGAGCGCGCTCTCGTCAGCGACCTGACCGAGCCCTTCGGCCTCGACGATTTCGCGGGCGCGGCGGCCGGTCGTCCACATGCGATCGAAGACGTCCTTGGCGACCGTGCTGCTCACGACGGACCGGTCCGTCATGACGATGAGCTCGGCGAGCGCATCGGCGGGCACCGGCACACGCGCCATGTCGTCGGCACCCGCCTCTTTCAGGCGGCGACGGATCTCGCCCTGCATCCAGTTGCTCGCGGCCTTGGCCGGCGCGCCGGCCGCGATGAGCGCTTCGAAGTAATCGGCCCCGCCCGCAATCAATCGGACGAGAAGATCGGCGTCGTACTCGCTGAGACCGTGCGCGGCGATGAACCGCTGCTTGCGCGCCTCGGGCAGCTCCGGCAGGGACTGACGAATGGTCTCCACCCACGCCGCATCGACGTCGAGCGGCGGCAGGTCCGGCTCGGGAAAATAGCGATAGTCGTGCGCTTCTTCCTTCGATCGCATCGACGTCGTCTCTCCCGTGTCGCTGTCCCAGAGCCGCGTCTCCTGGCGCACGCGGCCGCCCGAGTCAAGGACGTCGATCTGCCGTTCGATCTCGAACTCCAACGCCTTCTGGAGATAGCGGAACGAGTTGACGTTCTTCACCTCGGTCTTCGTGCCGAGCCGCGTCTCGCCCGCCGGACGGACCGAGACGTTCGCGTCGCACCGCAGACTCCCCTCTTCCATGTTGCCGTCGTTCGCGCCGAGGGCGACGAGCACTTCGCGCAGCCGTGAGAAGCACTCGGCCGCGTCGGCGGCCGAACGCAGATCCGGCTCGGTGACGATCTCGATGAGCGGCACACCGCTGCGATTGAAGTCGAGCGCCGTCGTGCGGTCGGAGTCCGGCTGGCCGTGATGAAGCGACTTGCCCGCGTCCTCTTCCATATGGACGCGCGTGATCCCGACGCGCACGTGTCCGAGATCGACGACGCCGCCCGTCGCGAGCGGACGTTCGTACTGGGAAATCTGGTAGCCCTTCGGCAGATCCGGATAAAAGTAGTTCTTCCGTGCGAAGATCGACCGCGGCTGGATTGTGCAGCCGAGCGCGAGCGACGCGCGCACGGCCAAATCGACCGCGTGACGGTTGAGCACCGGCAGCGCACCCGGAAGCCCGAGACACACCGGGCAGACGTGCGTGTTCGGCGGCGCGCCGAACGCGGTCGCGCAGCCGCAGAAAATCTTCGTCGTGGTGAGGAGCTGCGCGTGGATCTCCAAGCCGATGACGGGCTCGTACGACATGACGCTACATGTTAAAGGAGAAGGCGCCGACCTCACACGCCGCCGCGTCCTCGCCTGGCTCGCGCTCGCGGCGGGCACCAGCGCCGCGTCCTGCCTCGTGCCGCGCGCGCCGGAGACGACGCCACGCGTGCGGGGGGCGCGACTGCCGGCGGCCCTTCGCGTTCGCGTCAACGGCCGGGTGCGTGAGGTGCCCATCGAAGCCTACGTGCTCGGCACGACACTCGCCGAAGTCTCTCCCGTCGGCGAAGCGCCGGCGGCGGCCGAGCGGATTCTTGAAGTGCAGACGATCCTCGCGCGTACCTATGCCGCAGCGCACCTCGGCCGGCACGCGAGCGAAGGCTTCGATTTGTGCGACACCACGCACTGTCAGGTCTATCAGCCGGATCGGATCCGTACGTCGCGTTTCACGGCGATCACCGAACGCGTCATCGAACGGACGCACGGCACGGTCATCGTCTTCAACGGACGCCCGATCGACGCACTCTTCCATGCCGACTGCGGCGGAAAGACGGCGGCGGCGGCCGACGTCTGGCAAGGCACGCCGGTGCCGTATCTGATTGGCGGTCCCGACGTGGCACCCGACGCCCATCGTCATTGGCAGTTCACCACGTCGCTTGCCGCGCTCGGACAGGCGGTCGATGCGGACTCGCGAAGCCGCGTCGGCCGTCTCACGGCCGTCGCGGTGGCCGGACGGGACGCGAGCGGCCGGGCGCGCGACGTCGAGCTGCGCGGCGCGCGCACTCGTGTCGTTCGCGGCGTCGACTTCCGCGCCATCGCCGACGCGTCGCTCGGCGAACGCGCTCTCCTCAGCACGCGGTTCACGATCGCGCGCCAGGGCTCGGCGGTGACCTTCACGGGCACGGGCTACGGCCACGGCGTCGGCCTGTGCCAGCTCGGTGCCGCCATCCGCGCCCGCCGCGGCGACTCGCCGGCGATGATCCTCGGCGCCTATTACCCCGGGACGTCACTGATGCGGGCTGACGAGACGGAGCATCAGGTCGTGGAGCCCTGAGCCTGAAGGCTCAGGGAAAGACCACTCGCTTCGTGGTTCCATGTGCCCCTGGGCCTGAAGGGCCCAGGGCGCCGCGGCAAGAAAAGACTCTCAGCTCAGTCCCGCCCGGCCGGAAATCACGTTACGATGGCGTCGTAAACACGCCGCGAATTGTGACGTAATTATGGCTGGAGACCTTGCGCCACCCGTGAGCGCCCGAGAAGCCGACGCCCGCGTGGCGGCTGACGTGAAGGTCCTGCACGGCGCAGGCCGGCTCGACGCAGCCCGTGAACGCTTCGCCGAGCTCGTGCTGCGGCACCAACGCCGGGCCGTCCGCATCGCGTTTCATTACCTGCGCGACGCGGCCGACGCCGACGAGGCCGTGCAGGATGCCTTCGTGAAGGCCTACACCCACATCGGCACGTTCCGGGAGGAACTGCCGTTCGAGGTGTGGTTCACGCGCATCCTGATTAACGGATGCCTCGATCGGATCAAGGCTCGGAAGCGGCGGGAGCGTTGGATCGCGCCGCCGCTCGTGGACGCGTCGGGGGACGAACGCAACCCGGCCGACTATCTCCCCTCGCGGGGACCGAGCCCGGAAGACCAGGTGTTATCGCTCGAGCGCCGCGAGCAACTCGGCGCGGCGCTCGCGAAGCTGCCCGAACGGCAGCGCATGGTCTTCATGCTGAGTCATTTTGAAGGCCGGTCGTCGCGCGAGGTCAGCGCGCTCACCGGTCTGAATGAATCGACGGTGCGCGTTCACTTGTTTCGTGCGATTCGCCGCCTGCGCGGCCTGCTCGGAGCGGGCGTCGACCGGCGGCGGTCATCGACAGGGAGAAACAGCCATGCGGCTCGTTGACGTCGTGCTTCGCCAGGGGCATCTGTCCGAACAAGCCATTGCCGGTGCCGTGATGACGGGCGACCGGCCGCCGCACCTCGATCGGTGCGACCTCTGCGCGGATCGCGCGCTCGAGATGAGCCGCTGGCTGGACGACGTGCGCGACACGGCGTCGGACGCGGCCGACGAGGCGTTTCCGCCCGAGCGACTCGCCGCGCAACAGGCGCAGATCCTCCGCCGGCTCGAGCAGGCGGACGAACCGCCGCGCGTCATCGCCTTCCCGGCACACACGCCGGCCGATCGCGCCGATCGCGGCACGCGCCGCGTCGCACCGGCCTGGGTCGGGGTTGCCGCGGCCGCCGGCTTGATTGTCGGCGTCATCAGCGGCCAGATGTCGGCACGGCTCGGCCACGATGTGACGGCCGCGCCGCAGACCGCCCCGATGTCCGTCACGACGCCAGCCCCCGCAGTCGCGGCCGACGTGCCCACGTCGAACGCGTCGTTTCTCGATCTCGATCTCGACGCCTCGGCGCCCGAGCCGCTCACGACGCTGAACGAGATCACGCCGCGCATGCTGAACGTCGTCGCGATGGTGCAGCCGGCGGCGCACTGAGGCGCTCGGAAGTCCTCTTCGTTTGTGGAGCCCAGGCCCTTCAGGGCCTGGGACACTCGCCAGTCATCTTCTTTGCAATGCGCTGGGGCCCCACCCCCAGCGCTACGGCGCTTCGCCGCCCTCGCTCCGCTCGGGGGGCTCGCGGTGTCATCGTTTCTAATGCGGTCCGCTGTCGCCTTCGCGATCTTCGCGTCTTCGCGTGAGCCGCTCTCTATCCCTGTAGAATAAGCAGATGCGCGGGGCGCGGTGATGCCGCCGGTCATCTTCCGTAAGGGCCTCGACCTCAAGGCCGAGGTCGCCGGCGATCTCGCGGCCGCCTATCACA
>CALFMR010000063.1 GCA_937880585.1 uncultured Acidobacteriota bacterium | reverse complement strand
CTTCGTGGGCGCGGTTGCCGGTTCAGTGGTTGTCGTCGCGTGGGCCGCGTTCGGTGCCGGCGCGACGGGCGGCGTCGGCGCCGTGTCGACAGCCGCGCGTTCGGTCGAAGCCGCCGACGATCCGGCCGCACGTCCGCGTGACGGTGTGGTCGCTGGTTGCGCCGCGCGCGCGCTCGTCGAAGATGGCGGCGGATGTGACGCCGCTTCGGAATGCGCGCCGGCGCCGGACGAGGCAGTCGTCGCCGCCGGCGCGTGAGAGGCTGGCGCGCCACCGCGCGCGGGTAGTTCGGGAGCTGGCGTACTGCTCGTCGATCGATCTGCATTGCCCGGCGCCGCCGTGGCCGGTGCCGATGCGTTCTGCGACTCAGTCGTGGGCGCTGACGTCGCGGGGCTCGATGGAGGAGGCGCAACCGGTGCCGGCGCGGGAACAGCCGTGCGTGTCGCCGTAGCGGGCGTCTGTGCCGCGATCCGGCCCTGCCATTCCGCAAACGCGCCGACAGCGACCCAGGCCAGCAGCGCCACCGCCACCCACGTCTTGCCGCCGCGCGCCGAGAATCGCTCCGCCGCATCCCAGCGGAAGAGACCCGCACCGGCAATGCATCCCGCCAGGCCAATCAGTACGAGCGCGAGGACGCTGAACGCGCCGGCCGAAAGCCCCGGTCCCGTCACCGTCTGCTGGATGGCGTCGACCGCGTAGCGCCCCGGAAAGAATGCGGAGAGATGCTGTGCCCACGCCGGCAGGCTGGCCAAGGGCACGGCGACGCCGCCGATGATCAGCATCGGAAGGAAGATGCACTGCCCGAGCGCCTGCACGGCGGGCACATTGTCGGCGAGCATCGCGATGACGAGTCCAAGACCCATGAACGCGAACGCGACGCACGTGAACGCGATCCAGAGATCGACCGGATGCGGCGGCCGCGGCATGCCGATGACCATCGCCAGCACGACCTGCAACAGGCCGGCGATGAGCAGCAGGACGTAGCGCGCCATCACGGTGCTCGCGACGAGGCTGACGGTCGACACCGGTGCGAGCCGGAATCGCCGCCACACCCCGCGTTCGCGCTCGCTCACCATCGTCGTCGGCAGCCCGAAGCACGCGCCGCCGAGCGCCGTCACGGTGAGCAGTTCGCCCATGTGGCGGACGAGCGGGACGCGGTCGTACCGGTACAGCACCCAGAACGCGACGAGGAAGATCGTCGGGAAGATGTAGCTGTAGATCAGCGCCATCCGATTCCGGAAGTGCAGGCGGAGGCTGACGATGAGTTCCTGCAGGAGACCGTTCATGGCGTCAGTCGCGAAGATCGCTGCCCGTCAGCTCGATGAAGACGCCCTCGAGCGTCGTCTTCTGGACGTGCAGGTCCGTGAGATCCACGCCTTCGCGATCGACGATCGCGAGCAGATCGCCGAGGGTGCGGCGCACATCGGTCGTCGCGAATCGCACGGCGGCGCCATCCTGCGTGACACCCGTGGGCGCGAGCGATGCGAGCGATGCGGCGGGCAGCGGCCGCGACGTCGTGAACGAGACGGTCGGCGCGGCCTGGGACGCGGCGATGAGATCCTTGGGCGCGCCGACGGCGATGATCCGGCCGTGGTCGATGATGGCGACGCGATCGCAGAGCGCGTTGGCTTCGTCGATGTAGTGCGTGGTCAGCAGGACCGTGTGGCCGTCCTGCTTCATGCGCGCGATCTCGGCGTGCAGCTCGAGGCGCGACTGCGGGTCGAGACCCGTCGTGGGCTCGTCGAGAAACACGAGCTCCGGCTCGTTGACGAAGGCGAGCGCGAGCGCGAGCCGCTGGCGCTGACCGCCTGACAGCGTGTCGAACGGCGCGTTGGCCTTGTCGCGGAGCGAGAATCGATCGAGCAGGGCGTCGGGCTCGGCGCGGCGCGCATAGAACGCGCCGAACAGTGCCAACGCTTCGCGCGGCGTGATCTTGTCCTGCAGCGCGGTCGTCTGCAGCGCGGCGCCGATCTTCTGTTTGACCGCGCGCGGCTGGCGGCGCGCGTCGAGCCCGCAGATTTCAATCGTACCGGCATCGGGACGACGAAGCCCGATCACGCACTCGACCGTGGTCGTCTTGCCGGCGCCGTTCGGGCCGAGCAGGCCGAAGATTTCACCGTCGTGGATGTCGAAGCTGACGCCGGCGGCGGCCTCGACTCCGCCGTAGCGTTTGCGGAGATCGCGGACCGTCACCTTAGCGTTCATGGCCCACCGTGGCACGCGTCATCGCGGAACCGGAAGCCGGGCGGCGGCCCGGCGCGTGACGGCAGGCGAGGGCCGCACACGCGGCGGCGCTCGCCCGTCCGCTCAGAGGATCTTACTCGTCGGTCGTGTCGGCGTCGGCGTCAGCCGCCACTTCGTGCGGGAACTCGAAGTCGTGGTACGGCGATGGCTGCGGACCGGGCGTGATGCCGGCGATGTCCGGATCCTCGCCATCGGCGCGGCGCGGCATGTCCGCCCGACGTGCGCGTGACTGCAGGCGACGCTGGGCTTTTTCCTGGCGGCGCTCCGCCTGCGCGCGCTCACGCTGTCGCTTCAACTGGGTTGGTCGACTTTTCTGCACAGGGCGCTCCCTTCAGGGCGTGTCGCCGGCGGCAGGCCGGCCGGCGAGAGTCGAGTGGAACACGGGACCGACGGGCGTCCGGCCGCTGCCAGGACCGGCGGTCCGCGCGGGGCCGCGGCACGCGCCGCAACGATCGTGCCCTGCGCAGGGTTCCTATCCGTTCATTATGACCCGGCGATGCCGTCCGTGTCGCAGTCAAATTCCACGCAGGCGGCCGACGCCAGGCGGCCCGAAGCGTGCAGGAACAGCTCGCATGCCCGTACGCCGGTCGATCTCGGACGTCTCGCCGAGGCAACGGCTGTCGGCCGACTCGTATGTGCCCGACAGCGACGACCTCAACGTGCTGGCGCGAGCCGCGCGGCGCTGTCACGGCTGTCCGCTCTTCGCGCGTGCGACGCAGACCGTCTTTGGCGAAGGTCCGGTAGACGCGGACATCATGCTCGTCGGCGAACAGCCCGGCGACGCCGAAGACATCGCCGGGCGTCCGTTCGTCGGCCCCGCGGGTCGGCTGCTGGACCGCGCGCTCGCCGACGCCGGGCTGTCGCGCGATCGCGCCTTCGTCACCAATGCGGTCAAGCACTTCAAATGGGAGCCGCGCGGTCGCCGTCGCATTCACAAACGGCCGTCGACCGCCGAGACGTCTGCCTGCCGGGCATGGCTCGACGCGGAGATCCGCGCCGTCCACCCGCGCGTCATCGTTCTGCTCGGCGCGACGGCGGCCCAGTCTCTCGTGAGCCCTGGATTCCGGCTCATGCAGCACCGAGGCGACACGCTGACGTTAGCGTCAGGAACGCCGGCCTTGGCGACACGGCATCCGTCCTCCGTACTGCGGGCACCGGGAGACGACGAACGTCGTCGTGCGTACGAAGAGCTCGTGAGTGATTTGAAACGTGCGCGGGTGCTGATTGAAAGACGGCCCGGCCGGCGCGTCTCGCGCTTACGGGCCGCCGGCACGCGCGTCGGGACGCGCCGATAACCGACGTCAGGCCTTCGCCGCCGCGGCGGCTGCCGCAGTCGACTTGCGACGACGGCTCTTGGTTTCGGCCTTGGCCGGTGCGGGGGCGTTCGTCGCTTCGAGCGTCACCATGGTCGTGACGAACTTGCGCTGGCCGTGCTCGTCGAACTCGATGACCGTGTAGCGTTCATCGGTCGACACGATGGTGCCGGGACCATATTGAGCCTGAGTCACTCGATTGCCGTTGGTGAACAGCCGCATCCCTGCACCTCTCCTCGTGGACGTCCCGACGCGGACGTCATGAACCGGTTGGTGCGCCCGGACGGCCGCCTCCACGGCGGATCGTCCGGACGTCCCGTGTTTCGAACTACCAGCGCGGCTCGCGCCGGCGGCCGCCACCGCCGCCGCCACCGTAGTCGCCGCCGCCGAAGCCGCCGCGCGAACGGCCGCCGCCACCACCGCCCGGCACCTGGGGCCGCGCCTCGTTGACCGTCAGACGACGCCCGCCGAGTTCGCTGTCATGGAACTGCTCGATCGCCGCGCGAGCGGCCTCGTCCGAGCCCATCTCGACGAAGGCGAAGCCGCGGGCGCGACCGGTGGCCTGATCGCGCATCACGCGCACGGATTCGACCGGTCCGGCCTGAGCGAACAGACCTTCGAGCGTCTGCTCATCGGTCGTAAAAGGGAGATTGCCGACGTACAACTTCTGACTCATGTGTCCTCTTCTCATCCGCCTCTCGGGCGGGCGCACCGCGTCTCGCGGCGCCGTGCGAGCTAACCCCGTGGACCATCCACAACTGCTGCAGGAATCGAGAGGGAACGAGAAAGACGCAAGCTCGGTCGGCTCTTGAAGATGCGAGCGGCAGGCCAGATCGACTAGTTCAGCATACAGCCCTTAGGGCACTTGAGGCAACTCGGACCGCAGGCGGCCGCAGACGTCGGCAGCGCCCCGGATCCCGCGTGCTAAGATGCGCTCACCTGAGCGCAATCGAGCGTCCGCGCGCGGCCCGGCGTCACGCGGGCGCCCCGTTGGCGCTCGTTCGTCGAACGGCGGTCCATCCATGCAGATCATCCGCTCACCCAAGGTTTATGACGTGTGCATCGTGGGATCCGGCGCCGGCGGCGGCACGGTCGCCAAAGTCCTCACCGAGGCGGGCGCCGACGTGGTGATGGTCGAGAGCGGCCCGATGTGGAACGAGGCCACTGACAGCGCGATGCTCGAGTGGAACTACGAGTCACCGACGCGCGGCTGGAGCAGCGAGAAGCCGTTCGGCGCCTTCGACGGGTGCATCGGCGGATGGGACATCGGCGGCGAGCCGTACACGGTGGGCACCGGCGCATGGCGATGGTTCCGCGCCCGGATGCTCGGCGGCCGCACGCACCACTGGGGCCGCATCTCGCTCCGCTTCGGGCCTGACGACTTCCGCCGAAAGTCGATCGACGGCCTCGGCGAGGACTGGCCGATCACCTACGACGACATCAGGCCGTACTACGACAAAGTCGACCAGTTCGTCGGCGTGTTCGGCACGAACCACGCGAGCGAAACCGGCCTACACAACGAGCCGGACGGCATCTTCCTGCCGCCGCCCAAGCCGCGTGCGCACGAGCTGCTCATCAAGAAGGCGTGCGACGGGCTGCACATTCCCGTCGTGCCGTCGCGGCTGTCGATCCTCACGCGTCCGCTCAACGGCCGGGCCGCGTGTCACTACTGCGGGCAGTGCGGCCGCGGGTGCGCCACGCACTCGAACTTCTCGAGCGTGTCGGTCATGCTGCCGCCGGCGCTCGCCAGCGGCAAGCTCACGATCATTCCCAACGCCATGGCGCGCGAGGTGACGACGGGCGCCGATGGGCTCGCGACGGGCGTGTCGTACGTCAACAAGGCGGACCGGACCGAACACCAGGTCCGCGCGCGCATCGTCGTGCTGGCGGCGAGTTGCTGCGAGTCGGCGCGGCTGCTCTTGAACTCGAAGTCGACGCGCTTTCCCGACGGCCTCGCCAACTCGAGCGGCGTCGTCGGCCACTACCTCACCGACTCGACCGGGCTCAGCGTGAGCGGCATCATCCCGGCGCTGATGGAGACGCCGCGCTACAACGCGGACGGCGTCGGCGGCATGCACCTGTACGTGCCGTGGTGGGGCGACAACAAGGCGCTCGGATTCCCGCGCGGCTATCACATCGAGCTCGGCGGCGGATTCGGCATGCCCGGTTACGGCTTCGGCGGCGGGATCCAGAACTATCCGTACAGCCGCGGCGGCGGGTACGGCGCCGATCTCAAGGCCGAGTACCGGCGCTACTACGGCGCGTCGGTGAGCTTCTCCGGGCGCGGCGAGCAGGTCGCGCGCGAGGACTGCTACTGCGAGATCGATCCGAACGTCGTCGACGAGTGGGGCATCCCGGTGCTGCGCTTCCATCACACGTGGAGTGATCACGAGCGGCTGCAGGCCAAGCACATGCAGGAGACCTTCCGGAGCATCATCGACGCGATGGGCGGCACGCCCACGTCCACGATGCCCGGGCCGGAGGCGGATTACGGGCTCGCGGCAGGCGGCGTCATCATCCACGAGGCTGGCGCCGTGCGCATGGGCAGCGATCCGAAGACGTCCGTGCTCAACGCCCACAGCCAGGCGCACGACGTGAAGAACGTGTTCGTCGCCGACGGCGGACCGTTCGCGTCGCAGGCGGACAAGAACATCACGTGGACGATCATGGCGCTCGCCTGGCGCGCGTCGGAGTACATGACCGACGAGCGGCGCAAGGGGAACCTGTAAGAGCAAGTTGGACGTTCGGAGCCGGAAGTTCAGCACAGAGGCGCGTATGACGGACATCAAGCGGCGGCAGATGTTGCAGATGTTGGGGGCCGTGCCCGCGGTGGCGGCCTTCACGTGGACGCGCGAAGAGGCGGTCGCCGCGGCCGAGCAGGCGGGTGAGGCGCGTCGTCAGGCGGCGGCGTCGAATCAGCCGTACACGCCGCGGTTCTTCACCGCGCACGAGATGGCTACGATCACGGCCCTCGCCGATCTGATCCTGCCGAAAGACGATCGATCGGTCAGCGCGTCCGAAACGGGCACGACCGAGTTCATCGACTACCTCATCTCGGAGCAGACCGATCGCCAGACGGCGATTCGCGGCGGCCTCGCCTGGCTCGACGCTGAGTGCCTGGGACGCTTCAACAAGGCATTTGTCGATTGCAGCGACGCCGAACGCCGCGCCGTGGCCGATGACATCGCGTGGCCGAAGCGCGCGCGTCCGGAGATGAGTCAGGGCGTCCGGTTCTTCAACACGATGCGCGACCTGGTCGCCACCGGGTTCTGGTCGAGCCGCGAAGGCGTCGCCGATCTCGGCTACATGGGCAACCGCATGACGGTGTGGAACGGCGCGCCCGAGAACGTGCTGCAGAAACTCGGCGTCAGCTACGACTGACGCCAGGCCGACAACAAGCGTCCCGTTTTCCCTGCCACCGACAGGCCGTCGCTCCGTCCGCGGAAGTAGCGGTCGTTGACGACGTCCATGCCGATGTCTTCGATCGTCGTGAAGCCGGCGTCGCGCACGGTCCGTTCGATCGCATCCGGCGTGAACGACGATCGGAATGGCTCACCGGCGGCAGCCACGCGCCGGGCCAGGACCGACAATGCGATGCGCTCAGTAAACGGCACGGATTCAGCCGGCTGGCCGTAATCGAGCGCGATGCCGGTACCGATGGCGCCGGCGCCCACGAACCGCAGTGTCGCCGTGATCGCCTCGACGGTGAGATACGGCACGACCCCGAGCCACGAGAAAAACGCGGGACGCGCACGATCGAACGACGACGCGGCGATCGCGTCCTCGAGCGATTGCCGCTCGAAGTCAACGGGCACGAATGTCGCCGATGCCGGCAGCGTGAGACCGGACGCGGCGATCCGCTCGCGCTTCCACGCCTGCGTCGCCGGGTGATCGATCTCGAAGACGCGCAGCGCGGGAAACGGGTTGCGGCAGGCGAACGTGTCGAGGCCCGCGCCGAGCACGACGTATTGGTCCACGCCGCTGGCGACGGCTGTCGCGAGCGCGTCTTCCGCGTAGCGGCTTCGAGCCACGAAATACGCACGCAGCCGCGTCGAGTACCCGCCCTCGCCCGGCCGCATCGCCGCCGTGACGATGGCCTCCTCGTCCATGCCGAGGATCGGCACCGCGATCGGATCGTCGAGCACGCGCGGGTCGTCGAGGATCTGATGCGCCGCGCGCCGCAGCGCGACGCGGAACGCCGTGCGGCTCGCCGCCTGTTCCTGCATCAGTCCGCGTTCGCCCGTGTCCGTATTGGCATCGGCCGCCCGATCGGACGACGGCGGCTGACGACGTCCACGCTCAGTCCTGCGGGTCGTCGTCCGCGCGCGTGGCGGGCAGGAGCGGCAGCGCAGCGCCCGGCGCGTCGGCGAGCAGATGCGCCTTGCTGTAGACGAGCAGCTTTTCGCGCGTGTCGCTGATGTCCAGGTTACGCATCGTCAGTTGGCCGATGCGGTCCTCGGGCGAGAACGCCGACGCACCCTTTTCCATCGTCAGTCGCTCGGGGTGATAGGTGAGGTTCGGGCTCGTCGTGTCGAGGATCGAGTAGTCGTTGCCACGCCGCAATTCGAGCGTGACCTCGCCCGTCACCGCACGCGCGATCCACCGCGCCGTCTCGCGCAACATCAGCGCCTGTGGATCGAACCAGCGGCCCTGGTAGAGGAGCCGTCCGAGCCGGCGGCCGTTGTCGCGATACTGCTCGATCGTGTCCTCGTTGTGAATGCCGGTCACGAGCCGCTCGTAGCCGATGTAGAGCAGCGCCATGCCGGGCGCCTCGTAGATGCCGCGGCTCTTGGCTTCGATGATGCGGTTTTCGATCTGGTCGCTC
>CALFMR010000062.1 GCA_937880585.1 uncultured Acidobacteriota bacterium | reverse complement strand
GTCGAGATCGATCGGCTCGGATGGCGCCCGCCCGTCGTCCGCGGCAAGCGCACGCTGCCACCAGCCGACGTCGCGCCACGCGCCGAGTTTGTAGCCGACGCGCCGGTAGACGCCCACGGGCACGAACCCCATCGACTCGTGCAGGCCGACGCTCGCCGCGTTGGGCAGCGTGATGCCGGCGCACGCCAGCCGATAGCCCTGCGCCTCGAGAATGGCGAATAGGGACAGGTAGAGCCCGCGGCCGATCCCGCGACGATGGAATGCCGAGGCGACGTAGACCGACACGTTGACCGTCCAGCGATACGCGGCTCGTTCAGCGTGGCGCGACGCGTACGCGTAGCCGGCGACCACGCCGTCCACCTCGCACATGAGCCACGGATACGCGCGCGTCGTCTCCACGATGCGCCGCGCCATGACGTCGGCCGTTGGCGCCTCGAGCTCAAACGAGATGACCGAACCGTCGACCGCGGGGCGATAGATGGCCGCGACCGCATCGCCGTCGGACGGACGCGCGGATCGGATGCAGACCGTCATCGTTGCCCTAGACCGGCCGGACGTCAGTCACCCGCGCTCGACGAATGCTGGCTCGACACGAAGTCCGCCCCCACCGCGCCGGGAGAATCGGCGGTCACCGTGTCTGCCGCGCGGCGGGCCAGTTGGCGCGAGCGGCGGCGGTGCAGGAACTGCCCGGCCACGCCGCTGACGACCAGACGATAGACGTGCGCATCGTCCAGCATGCGCGGGCACCAGCGAAGCGCGCGCGCCATGCACCACGCGGCCCGATGCCAGCGCCGCGCGCGAAGATGTCCTTGGGCCGCCGACATCCGCGCCATGGCGAACGCGCGCCCCTTCATCGCGACAATGCGAGGCGGCAGCGGAGCGTCGGCGTACAACTGACGGACGACGCGGATCGGCTCGTCGGTGACGCGATCGGGCGGTTTCGCAAACGAGATGGACCGCTCGTGTACGCGGAACGACGCCACGACGCGCGGCACGTGGACGAACGGACCCAGGCAGGCCAGACGCAGCGCATAGTCGAAGTCCAGCACGCGGGACAACGTCTCGTCCCAGGCTGGCAACGCCGGGACCCGGCGCACGAGTGACCCCGGCCCGAACGGCGAATACCCGACCCGAAGGATGGCCGCCAGATCCATATCGGCCGGCAGCACGCAGCGCGCGGTTTCCCGCGAGTCGGCGTCGATGACCGTGAAATCGCCGTAGCTCATGACCGCGTCGGGTCGCATCCGAAGCGCGTCCACGGCGGCCGCAATCGCGCCAGGCACGAGCACGTCATCCGCATTGAGGTAGCCAATCACGTCGCCCGCCGCCTGCCGCCAGCCGTGATTGAGCGCCACCGTCTGCCCCGCGTTGGGCTGGCGCACCCACCAGAGGCGCGAGCCGTACGACGCCAGCACGTCCGGCGTGTCGTCGGTCGATCCGTCGTCGATGACGATGAGCTCGATGCGTGGATAGTCCTGCGACAGGATGCTGTCGATCGCGTCGGGCAGGAAGCGCGCGTAGTTGTACGCGGGCATGACGATCGAGACGAGCGGATCGGACGGCAGGGGAGAAAACATTCTGGCGCAGCGAAATGAGCCTGACGCTACGGGCGGAGAGAGATCATATCGCAGCGATGGCGGCCCGGCGTCTGGCCGTCCGGCCTGCTACTTCACCCCCGGCCCGGCTTCATACAGCCGCAGTTGCTGGATGGACCAGACCGGTGCCTCGTCGGGCGTGTCGGTCTCGGTGATGCGCAGATACGCGGCGTCCACCGGTGCGAACGAGACGATCGTCGTCGCGGCCGACTCGCCGCGGTGGCCCGTGCCACTCGAGGGGATCGCGACCATGTCGTGCGTCGTGTCGTGACCGGTCGCGACGGTCGTCCACGTGCGGCCGTCGGTCGAGACGTCGACTTTGTAGCCGCGCGGATAACCAGGCGTGAGTGGTTCAGTCGTGGTTGCGCGAGGCGTCGCGTCGGGCGCCTCGTCGCTCACTCGTCCGCCGGTCGCATCGGTGTTGAGGATGCGGCCGCGCGCGACTTGATAAACGCCGGCGGTGGATTCGAACTGCACCTCGGTCAGCCGTCGCGGCGCGGGGAGCTCGACCTGGAACCACATGCCCGCGTGCTGCGGCGCGCCGCTGTTCCATGTCTGCAGACTGAAGGCGCGCGACGCGATGTCGGCGTTGTCGCTGGCCGTGGCCGTCCAGCCGTCACGCACGATCGGCATGGGCAGCGCGGCCTGCAAATCGTCGGGGTTCCACGACACCGTCCGCGCGCCGCTCTCCGTCCGCACGCGTGCGACGTCGGCCGGCGTGACGAATCCGCCCGTGTTGCCGAAGCTGTGGCGCACGTACGACGTCACGGCCGCAATCCACTCGTCGTCATTGGTTCCCATGGGGATCATGACGTCCGTGTAGGTGTGATGATCGACGGCGCCCGTCAAGCCGTAGAGCACGACATTGGTGATGTAGTCCCGGTGGCCGTTGACGCGCGGCGAGCCGGCGAGCGGCGGCGCCTTCGTCGTGTGACCGTCGGCCGTCGGCGTGCCCGTGCCGTCCGGTCCGTGACAACTGATGCACAGGCCGTTGTAAATGTCCTGGCCGCGCGTGAGCGTCGCCTGCTGTTCGGGCGCGAGCGGCACGCCGCCGCGGCCGCGGCCGGCGCGCGCCGCGTCGTTCAGGAACGTCTTCCCCACTTCCTGAATGCCGCGCGCCTGATTCGCGGCCATCACGGCCTGCGTCGTGTCGAGCGCGCCGGGCACGTTCCAGCGGTTGATTGTGAGCAGCGCCTGAATCGCGACGTCGACGTCCGCGTCCTTCGCCAGCGCGTTGTAATCGGTGGCGAACGACTTGTCGCCGGCTTTGTAGAGCGTCTCGCTCGCGCGGATCGCCTGGATGCGAAGCCGGGGTTCCGGTGACTTCAGCACGTCGCGCACGAGATTCGCGTCCAGCGCACCGAGGCCTTCGAGCGTCCACAACGCGTGAAACTGCCCGAGCAGGTGCGCGCGTTCGACGTTGGCTCCTGCCGCGCCGGCCGGCAACGACGGTTGACGCGCACTCGATGCCGTGCCGCGCGCCATCGCCTCGAGCGCCGCCACGACGGACCGATCCTGCTTCAGCACGAGCAACTGCTGCGCCGTGTCGCGCCACCAGCCGTTCGGATGACCGAGATGCGCGACGAGCTGGGCGGCCGTCTCCTCGTTCATGCGCGGCATCGTCGTGTCGCGATGAATCGCATCGGAGTGATCGGACTGCGCTCCGTCGTACACGAGCCGCCAGATGCGGCCGTAATGGACGACCTTGTCGAGGTCGTACTGTTCGATGCGCGCACGAATGTACGTGCCCGGACCCGACCATTGCCGTTCCTGCACGATGCCGTGATACATATCGGCGATGTAGAGCGTGCCGTCGGGCGCGATCTTCTGATCGACGGGTCGGAAGAGCGGATCGGTCGACGTGATGAACTCGGTGTCCGGCGTGATCGTGTGTAGGAAGGTCAGCCCGTCGCGCTTCTCGGCGGCCATGCAGCGCACCATGCGTGCGACCGGTTCGCCGTAGCAGTACTTGCCGTAGAGCGCCTCGGGCAGCCGATCCCCTCGGATGATCACGCCGCCCGCGCCCGCCGTCGTCTGCTTCGACGACCCGTCGGGCATGCGGACGATGCCCATGCCGCCCTGCATGTCAGCGACACGGACCGCCGCACCGTGCGGCACGCGTGCATCGGGATCGAGGCCATCGCGGATGTTGACGTTGCCGTAGACGATCGGGAACTGCCAATACGCGGGAATGCCGTTCGATCCTTCCGCGAACCATACCTTTCCATCGTCATCCTGCGTGAGGCCCCATTCCGAACCGAGGTCGCTCCCGGTCCGCTCCTTCACGAGACCACTCGGCGTCATGCGCGACCGGAAGGTGTTGAACGTCGTGTAGAGCCAGTTGTCGAGCGCCCACGTCATCGAGCTTTCTTCCTGCTCGACGTTGTCGATGCGGCCGTAGCCCGTGCCGAACAGCTCCTTCTTGTCGGCCACGCCGTCGCCGTTCGTGTCGGTGTACTTCCACACCTCCTGCGCGTTCGACTCCTTCGTCAGGATCGTGTTCGGACCGTACGGCGTGACGAAGCGCGGGAAGACCATGTGATCGACGAACACCGTGTGCGCGTCGTAGACGCCATCCCCGTTGGTGTCACGCCAGAGCGAGATGCGGCCGACGGGATCGAGCTCACCCTCGGCGTCCTTGTTGGCCATGTAGCCGGGATTCTCGAGGACGAACATCCGGCCGTCGCCATCGAACATGATCGCGGTGGGATCCTCGATCTGCGGGTCAGACAGCACGAGCTCCATCCGATAGCCGGGCTGCAGGCCGAACGTGCGCAGCTCCTCGGCCGGCGTCTTCGGCTGGACCGACGGCTGTTTCGTCCAATCGACGCCGGCGTTGACCGGATCGTCCTTCATCGGCCCGCCGGGACCGGGTGCCTGCGCGGCGACGAGCGAGAAGGCGGCCAGGCATACGGCAGCACCGGTGCCGACGGCCGCGGCCAGGGGCCGGACGTGCGATCGCGCGGATGAACGGGTCATGCCGACTTCCTCCTGCAGGTCGTGCCGCCGGGGACGGGCTCGAATGCGGCTGATGATACCGCCCGGCCCATGCCGCGTCACAAGCGAATGGCGTCGCGCCCGGATGGCCGCCCGCGGACGAGGGGCTTCGCGCAGGGCGCCGATCTCCTCTATGCTGTGTGCCCAGCGGAGAACCACCATGAGATACGAGCGAGTCGCCCTGGTCTTCACAATCGCGCTGGCGATGGCCGCGCCCGCGGCGGCGCAGCGTTACACGGCGACGCAGAACGGCGACGTCATTGAGCTGCGCGACACGACGGCGGACATGACCGTGTCGGTCGTCGCCAAGATGAGCAATGCCTACCAGATTCAGGTCAAGGGCCACGATCTGGTGAACACGGCGGCCTCGGTCGAGGCGTTCGAGGAGCGGCCGGGACTGTCCGGCGTCCCGCTGCTCGCGCCATTCGCCAACCGGCTCGACCAGACGGCGTTCTACGCCAACGGTCAGAAGTACAACTTCGACCTGGAGCTCGGGAACGTGCGCGGCCCGATTCCGTCGACCGGCTACGTCAACGGATCGAAGGACTGGCAGCTCGTCGAGTTCAAAGCCGATGCGACGGGCGCGTGGGTGACCAACAAGCTCGACTTCTACCGCATTCCGATCTTCATGAAGCAGTTCCCGTTCGCGCACACGATCACGATGACGTATCGCGTCTCGAACGGCACGCTGGAAGTGCACACGCGGCTCGACAATCTCAGCGCGCAGCCGATGCCGGTCGTGATTGGCTTCCACCCGATCTTCCACCTGCCCGACGGCAACCGGAACGACTGGACCGTGTCGGCCGACGCGAAGACGCACTGGATCGAGATCCCCGAGCGGCTGCCGACGGGCGAGACGCAGCCGATCGAGAACTTCTTCAAGGCCGATCGGCAGTCGATCCATCTCGGCCAGTACGGGCTCATCGACGACGTGTTCACCGACCTCGTGCGCGACGCGGACGGCCGCGCGACGATGCGGCTGTCCTACAACGGCAAGGAGCTGGACGAGACGCTCGGACCCAAGTTCCACACCGTGCTGCTCTGGTCGACGCCGCTCACCTCGGGCGGCGGTCGCGGCTTCGGCGCCGGTGGTCGCGGCGCGCGCGGGCGCGGTCAGGGCGCGGCGGGACGCGGTGGTCCCGGACGCGGCGCCGCGGCTCCGCCGACGCCATCTGGCCCATTCCCCGTCGACCCCGCGAAGGGCGTCCGCACGGCCCCGGCGGCGACGCCGCTGTCCGGTGCGCCGTCGAGCGTCGGCTTCATCGCCTTCGAGCCGATGGTCGCGATCACGAACGCGCTGAACCTGGCGCAGACGGGCGTCTACAAGGACCTGCAGAGCATCCCGCCCGGCGGCTCGTGGGAAGAGAGCTTCTGGATTACGACGAAGGGGTTCTGACGCGCCTCCGGCGCCAAGTCAGAAGTTCGAAGCCAGAGCCGGAAGCCAGAAGTGACGATGCAACGCCGGGTGACGTGCGTCATTCGGCGCGCAATGTGACGGCCGGGTCGACGCGCGCGGCTTGGCGCGCCGGGTGCCAGGCTGCGGCCAGAGCGGTGAGCACGACGGTGGCGAGAACAGCGACGTAGATCAGCAGATCGCCGGGCGAGACGCCGAACAGCTGCGAGGCGATGAGCCGTGCGAGGCCGTAGGCGAGCGCGGCCCCGACGATCGCACCGCCGGCGGCGATGCGGCCCGATGAGCCGAGCACGAGCCAGCGGATGGCGCGTCGATCCGCGCCGAGCGCCACGCGGACACCGATCTCGCGCGTGCGGCTCGCGACGAAGAACGCCGTCACGCCGTAGAGTCCAGCCATCGCGACAAGAAACGCAATCACACCGAAGACGTCGACGACTTGCGTCACGACGCGCGTCGGCGCGTTCTCGTCGGCGTATCGATCGTCCACGAGCTCGATCGACGCCGGCAGGCGCGGGTCGAGCGCGCGCGCCGCCGCGAGCACGGCAGCGCCGCGCGTCGGCGAGTCCATGCGGACGGTGACTTGGAGAACACCGTACGAGCCGCCGGTATCGATCGGCGTGGGGCGAGCGACGCCCGGCGGCGGTTCGGGTGGCGGCACGCCGGCCGTCGGCGCTGACTGCAGCACGTACATGTACGTGCGGGCGTCGTTTTCGTCCGGCATCCGCCGCGGATCCGTGCGGAAATCGCCGACGACGCCGACGACGGTATAGCGCAGCGGGAACGGACTGTGCGCGCCTCCGCGAAACGAGTGACCGACGGCGTCCTGCCCAGGCCAGAACCGTCTCGCGAACGACTCGCTGACCACGACGTCGGCCGGCGAATCGCTGGTCGTGAGATCGCGGCCACTCACGAGCGGCAGGCCGATCACGGAGAAATACGACGGGTCGACCCATTTGCGCCCCAGGCCAACCGTGCCGGCCGGTCGGCCATCGACCTCGATGTCGGTCGGCGTAGGACTGTCCCCCATCGCGGGCGGCGCACCTGACAACGTCGTGCCCTGCACGCCGGGCACGGCAGCGATCGCGTGCATCAGGCGGTCGGCGAACGCCGTTCGCGCCGTCGGCGACGCGAAGTAGTACGCGGGCGTATCGAGTTGGACCTGGACCAGGCCGCGGCTGTCGAAGCCCTTGTCCACGCGCGCCAGCGCGCGAGACGTCCGCACGTAGAGAACGCCGACGACGAGCAGCGCGACGGCCAGCGCCACCTCGAGGCCCGTCAACCAGCGACGCAGCGTCGCGCTCCGCGGCACTGCCGTCGCGGCTCGTGCGCCGAACGCGAGGAACGAATCGGAAGAGGCCGCAGCGGCAGAAACGAACGGCACGATGGCCATGAGCAGCCCGATCACGGCCGCGATCGTCACGATGAAGGTCGTGGCTCGTCCGTCCAGGTCGATGGGATTGCCCGTGTTGAGCGGAAACGTGGCGACGAGGTGTGTGGCGGCGAGGCGGACGGCGATCGAGGCGACCGGGAGTCCGATGGCGAGCGCACCGGCGGCAAGCGCCGCGGCCTCCAGCGTCGCCACGCGGCCGAGCGATGCGCGCGAGGCGCCGAGCGCCATCTGAATCGCGCGTGTTCGGCCGCGTCGAATCGCGTGCGCGAGCTCGAGACTCACGATGTTGGCCGCGGTCGCGAGCAGGAGACAGATCACGGCGCCGAGCACGACGAACGGAATCACGCGTTCCGCATCCGTCCGCGCGCCGTGCGCGAACGGAGTCGCGGTGGCCGTGTAGGTGCGCAGCCCAACGGCTTGGCCGACGATCGGCGCACGTTCCGCGAGCCGCGCGGGCAGCGAGTGCATCGAGACGCCGGGCGCGACGCGCGCGCGCAGGAACACCCCACCGAAATTCGTCGTCAATGGCCCGGCCGGATCGAGCGCCCGCCAGATGCGATACCGCGTGTCGGGGAACGCGAAGCTCGACGGCATGACGCCCACGACGAGCAGCGGACCGCCGGTCGCGTCGAGCCGCTGCCCGACGGCTGCCGCGGCGCTGCCGAAGCGCTCGCGTGCGAGATCCTCGCGAATGAGCGCCGCATAGCCGTTGCCGCTCGCCAGGTCCGCGTCGGTGAAGCCTCGGCCCGCGATCGGCCTCACGCCGAGCACGTCGAGCATGTCGACGGTGATGTCAGCGGTGCCAATTTGCTCGGACGCATCGCGACCCGCGACGAACACCGTCTTCGTGAGGAAGCCGCCGACGGCCGCGAACAGGTCATGCTGCGCGCGCCACTCGTCGTAGAGCCTGGCCGACGGCAGACGTCCTAAGTGCTCGCCAGATTTCACCGCGCCGTTGAGCGCCACGACGCGATCCACATCCGGGTACGGCGCGGGGCGGAAGACGAGCGAGTCAACGACCGCGAACACGACCGTGCTCGCGCCGAGCGTCACGCCGAGCAGCAGCGCGATGAACACGGCACGCCAGCCTCTGGCGCGGAGGCCCCGCCATGCCCAACGCAGTTCGCCGCCGACATGCGGTGACGATTTCCATGGCGACTGGCCCGTCGCGCCGGCTCCAAACATCTCTCGAACGGCGAACGTCAGGATGCCGGCGATTTCCTTCGACCACAGCGCGGCCACCGCGAGGCGCCCCTGCTCGCGTCGAGCGGCCGCACAGAGGTCCGCGAACACACTCGTCATTTCCGCGCCGTATTGCGCCCGGCGGTGAGCCGGGAGCAGACGCAACAGCAGACGATGGACGCGCAGGCCGATCACCGCGATGTCCCCTTTCGCGCATCGAGAGCCACTCGCGCGCGTTGCACGGCACGTTCGAGCCGCGCGACTTCGGCCTTCACGACGTCCCCGCCGACACCGGTCATCGCGTAGTAGCGTCGACGGGCATCACCACCCGCATCGGGCGGATCGACTTCTTCGATGAGTCCCTGATCGACAAGGCGCGCCAACGCGTCGTACAGCGTGCTCGCCGTCAGGCGAATTTCGTCGGACGTCTGATCGCGAACACGCTGAATGAGCGCGTAGCCGTGCAACGGCCCCTGCCCGAGCGCCAGGAGCACATGCAGCACTTGCGGAGACAGCGGAAGGAAACGCGCGGGGTCGACCGGCCGTCGCGACACAGGCATGCCGATCTATACCGTTACACGTAATAGATGTCAACCCGGAGCGCGACGCGCCGAAGGCGCCCCCTCGCTTCTGGCCTCTGGCTTCGAACTTCTAGCGTGCCGTTCCTACGGCGCGAGCCCGAACGCGAGAATCGTCGAGCCCGATGCCACGGCGATGTACTCGTGGTGGTCGAACTCGTAGACCATCGGCGAGGCGCGCCACGCCTGGTTCGTCGGGAAGCTCCACAATGGCTGACCGGTCGCGGCATCGGCGGCCACGAGCGATCCGCTTTCCTCGCCGAAGATCACGAGCCCAGTGGACGTCGCGAGCGTGCCGCCCCAGGACGTCGCCGGTCCGGGCTGCGGCAGCGTCCAGCGCACGTCGCCCGTGCGAACGTCGATGGCCTTCAGCACGCGCGCCGGCGTGGGATCGGGTCCGACCTCCTGCGATCCGCCCAGAAACGTCTTCCCCTCCTGCCACGGCCCGTCGTCGCGCTTCGTGTAGATGCTGCACTTCTCGAACGTCTGCACGTAATACAGACCCGTCGTCGGATTGAACGACGGCGAGAACCAGTTCGTCGCCCCATCCTGCGACGGACACACGCGCGTGCCTTCGGGCGTCGGCTCCTGGCCCGGACGCGTGATCGGCCGGCCGTTCGCGTCGATACCGCTCGCCCACGTCAGGTTCTTCACGAACGGTTTCGCGAGGAGCAACGCGCCGTTCGTGCGATCGAACACGTAGAAGAATCCGTTGCGATCGGCGTGGAGGATGAGCTTGCGCGGCTGCCCTTGCCACGCGGCGTCGACGACGACCGACGTTTGCGTTGCGTCCCAATCCCACAGATCGTGCGGCGTGAACTGGTAGTGCCAGACGAGCCGGCCGGTGCGTCGATCGAGCGCGAGCAGGCAGTCGGCGTACAGGTTGTCACCCGCGCGGTGGTCGCCGTTGTACTCCTTGCTGGGATTGCCCACGGGCCAGTAGACGACGTCGAGCTCCGGATCGTAGCTGCCGGTGAACCACGTCGGCGCGCCGCCGTGCTGCAGGTCGTTGCCCTGCCACGTCTCGGATCCTGGCGCGCCCGGTTTCGGCACGGTCGCGAAGCGCCACACTTCCGTCCCGGTCGCCTGTTCGTAGGCGACGACGAACCCGTTCGCGCCGTGCTCACCGCCCGACACGCCGCCAATGACGAGATCGCCGGCCGGCAACGGTGCCGACGTCGAGAAGTAGTTCTCGTGCCAGTCGCCCATTTCCTCGTCCCAGAGGAGCGCGCCGGAGAACCGATCGAGCGCGATGAGATGCGCGTTGTCGGTCTCCATGAACACGCGATCGCCGGCAACCGCGACGCCGCGGTTCTTGTCGCCACCGCTCACGCCGCGTGTGCGCGGCCGCCGATAGTGCCAGATGAGCCGTCCGCTGCCCGCGTCGAGCGCGAAACACTCATTCGGCGCCGCGACGTACATCACGCCCTGGACGACGATCGGCGTGACTTGGAGCTGCCCGGCCGAGGGCAGCGCGAACATCCATCGCGGCGCGAGACGCGACACGGTTTGGCGATCGATCTCTGTCAGCGTCGTGTACCGGTTACCGCTGACGCCGCCGTTATAGGTGGGCCAATCCTCCTCGGACGTCACTTCTCGCACGCGGCCATTGCTCGCGTGGCGCAAGAGATGGATGCGGCCGTCGGCCGTGCGCACCTGTACGTCGTTGAAGCCTTCGCTGACGACGCGCGCGTCGAACGTCCGGCCATCCACGGTGTGAAATGTCTGAGGCGGCGGTCCTTCGCTCGGCTCGCGCTGCAGTGTGCGCAGGTACGCGATGAGCGCGGGGATCTCGGCGCTGGGCACGCCGGGTGGCGGCATGCCGCGTGTGGGGCGGCCTTCCCGAATCAACTGCGTCAAATCCGCGTCGTCGTGCGACGGCAAGCGCGTGGCGATGGGCGGGCCCATCTCGCCGCCGTTGGCGTTCGCGCCATGACACGTCGCGCAGCGAGCCTCGAACGTGGCCCGGCCGGCGGCGAGCACGCTGGCTGGCGGCGCCGGCGCCTGCACGCCGGCCCGCGCGTTCACGCGCCACACGGCAAGGCCCGTAGCGGCGCACGCGATAACGGCCGCGGACGCGGTCCGCCGCATCCAGGCTTCAGCACCCGCGCGACGTGCCGGCATCACGCGAGCGGCTTGACGTCGATCCGGCGGTACCAGATCTCCGCGAACTCGATCTCGATGCCGATCCGACCGCGCGTGAGCGGGATGAACTGTCCATCGTGATCCGGATCGGGCTGCTCGAGATTCATGAGGCGATTGACGATACGGCCGTTGACGAGCTGCGTGGCGCGGTTGCCCTCGGCGATGACCTCGACCGTGTTCCAGTCATCGCGGTTCTCGAAATCGCCGTCCTTGAGCAGCCGCGACGTCGAGACTTCCGGCCGCGCGTTCGGCGCGCCGTTGACGAGGCCGATGAAGCCCGACCCGCCGAAGCCCGGCAGTCCGCCCTGTACGCCACGCGTCTTGTCGACGAAGAACACGTCGCCGACGTCGGTCTCCTGAATCTGGCACTCGATACAGCGCGGAAACACGTGGTCCGGTCCGACGACGTAGTAGAGGAGACCATTGTCGCGCTTGTTCTCGAGGCGCGGAGCAAAACGCTTCACACCCCACTTGTACTCCACGCGGATGCGCACGTTCTCGTATTCGGTGAGCGTCGAGAGAAATCCGCTCTCGGTCTGGCCGGCATCGACGTCGCGATCGAGAATGTGCAGCAAGCCGTTCTCGACGCGCGCGTATTCGTCGATGTTCGCCGGGTTGCGGCCGGATCGCTGGAGATAGGTGTACCAGCCGTCGAGGTTGCGGCCGTTGAAGAGCGCGATCCAACCGTCGGCGCCCGGCGCGGGTGCAGGCGCGGCTGGCGTTTGCAGGACCGCGGCGGCTGAGCGGCGGGCGACGAGCAGCGGCGCGGCCACAGGCGCACCAATCCGCAGGAACTGACGTCGATTCATCGTGAGCACTCCTCGTGAGAGTAACGTGCGGGATGTCGCCGGCAGTATCGTGGAAGAGACGGCTTCGCGGCAAGTGCATGCCTATGATCACTTCAAAACGCGCCTACGACCCGGCATCCAAGACCGACGGGACCCGGTTTCTCGTGGAGCGGCTCTGGCCGCGCGGCATCAAGAAGACGGACCTGCCGCTCGACGCCTGGTTGCCGGACGTGGGACCGAGCACGGCGCTCCGCCAATGGTTCAGCCACGATCCGGCGAAGTGGGACGCGTTCCGTACGCGCTACTTCCGCGAGCTCGACGCCCGGCCCGAGGCGTGGGCGCCCATCGCCGCCGCGGCTCGGCGCGGGCGCGTGACGCTCGTCTTCAGTTCGCGCGATACCGTGCACAATAATGCGGTGGCGCTTCAGGAGTACCTCGCCGGCCATGTCGGACCAGCGTCCCGAACGCCGCGTACACGCGGGCGCTGACCGTCCGCGCCAGGGAGTCTCCATGTCCGACACCCCGCGTCGCCGACCGCACTCGCCGCCCATGGCGGCGCCCTTCCTGGAATTCGATCTCGCGCGCGAAGTGAGCGCACTGCACCTCGAGCCCGAGTGGCAACAGGGTCAGAATGCGAAGACCCTCGTCAAATACGACGACCTCCGCATCGTCTTGCTCGCGCTGCAGGCGCATGCGCGCGTACCCGAACACCGTGCGCGCGGCCGCGTGTCGATCCAGACCATCGAGGGCCACGTCCACGTCCGCGCCGAAGGCCGCACGTTCGACCTGCCAACCGGCGCGCTCCTCACCCTCAATCGCGACGTTCCCCACGACGTCGAAGCGATCGAAGACAGCGCGCTGCTGCTGACGATCGCCTGGCCCGCGCAAAACCCGTGAAAAGCCTTACCGCCGCAGTCTTCGTCGGGCTGGCCATCGCCATCAGTGCCGCGCAACCCGCGGCGCAGGACGCAGCCGCGCCGGCCGCTGCCTCCGTCCAATTCACTGGCGAAGCCGTCGCGCCGACTTCCCCTCTCACGCTCTGGTATCGTCGCCCCGCCTCCGATCATCCGCCCGTCGTCCCTGAGCCCGAGAAGCCGTCCGACGCGGCGACGGCGGAATGGGTGCGCGCGCTGCCGGTCGGCAACGGGCGCATCGGCGCGATGGTCTTCGGCGGCGTCATCCACGAACGGTTGCAGTTGAACGAAGACACGCTCTGGGCGGGACGACCGTACGATCCCGTCAATCCCGCGGCGCACGACGCGCTCCCGCAGGTTCGTCAGCTCATCGCCGATGCGCGGTATCGCGACGCGGCACGGCTCGTTGACGAACGTGTACTGAGCACACCGCCGCGGCAGATGCCGTACGAGACCATCGGCAGTCTGTATCTGACGTTCCCGGACACCGCGTCGGTCGCCAACTACCGCCGCGATCTCGATCTCGACACCGCGATCGCGCGCACGTCCTACACGACCGGCGGCACGACGTTCACACGCCAGGTCTTCGCCTCTCCCGTCGACCAGGTCATCGTCGTGCGCCTCACGGCGACACGGCCCGGACAGATCGCGTTCCGCGCCTCGATGGCGACCCCACTCCACGCGACCGTCACGGCCAGTCCGGAGGGGACGATCGTCATGGCCGGCGTGAACGGCGACGGCGTGGGCAAGACCGCCGACGGTCAGCCGCTCACGGGCGCACTCACCTTCCAGACGCGCGTGCGCGTGCTCGCCGACGGCGGACAGACGACGGCCAACGGCGACACGGTGTCCGTCTCGGGCGCGAACGCGGCGACGCTCCTCATCGCTGCGGCAACGAGCTACGTTCGCTTCGACGATGTGAGCGGCAATCCCGAGGCACGGACACGAGAGACGATCGCGCGCGCCGCGGCCAAGTCCTTCGACACGTTGCGCGACGCGCATATCCGGGAGCATCAGCGTCTTTTC
>CALFMR010000061.1 GCA_937880585.1 uncultured Acidobacteriota bacterium | reverse complement strand
TCGTTTCGATGGACCGCCGACATCGCGGGGCGCGACGCTGAGATCGAGAAGATTCGCGAGATCGGTCGGTAGGGAATTCCGCCGAGCAGCGTCGCCGCAACTCGAACGAGCCGGTCCGGGACGGTGGGATCACCGCGAAACGCTAGTCGGAGCTGTCGATCAGCTCCGCCCCCTAGCTGTCGCGTCTCGTGTCTGACCGACCGTCGGGACATCCATCCAAGTCGCCGCGCGGGCGATTAGTTCGTCACGGACCAGCGGCCAGTCGTGCAGCGTGACCGGATCGAAATCCGCGTGGCCCGCGCAGCATCGGACCGAAGTCGATCGTCTGCGTCGTGTCGTCATCGAAGACGACCGAGAGGGTGTGCGAGCCGACAATGGCGAACTGTCACACGCGGCAGATGGCATGAGACATGGCTATCGAAGTGGATCGATCTTGACGTCCTTCCGCTTCCGCTCACAACGACGACGTGTCTCGCGTTCAGCTCCCCTGGCCGGCGGCTGCTGGACACAGATCGCCGGCGATCCGCTGCACGCGCGGCAGGTCGCGCACTGAGGCCGCGGCGGCGATCAGGGCCTGCCGAATGTCGGCCGGCAGCGTGTCGAGATCTCCACCCTCGAAGTACACGAGCGCCTTCAGGCTCTCGCTCGGCTGAAACGTCGAACCGAACATGAGTCTGGCCGCGGCGAGCGCCTTGTCGAGACGCACGCCGGACTCGACGAGCGCCGCGACGTCCACGTAGTCCTTCGCCTCGACGCGCTGCAGCAGCACCTTGACCTTGTGTGCCAGCAGATCGTCCGCCGACGCGACGCATAGGACCTCGTCCGCGGTGAGATCGGGCGTGCCCACCCGACCGAAGCCGAGCCCACCGAAGAACGAGACCTTGACGGGGTTCGCGTCCGATGCCTCCGCCGCCCCCATCAGCACCGTCAAGGTGTCCGGGCGTTCCTGCAATGCAGTTGCGAATCGCAGAGACGGGAGGGCTTCGACCAACTCCATCCGATCGAGCGGCCTATTGCTGAAGAAATCGAAATCCAGCGACACGCGGTGTCCAAGCCGCAGGGACACGGCCGTGCCACCGTACAGCACCCACCCCAGCGTCTTCAGGTTGCGCAGGGCAGGCCAGAGCGCCCGCTGAGTGGCGGGCAGCACGTCGAGCCGCGGCTGGAAGCGTGCTGTCATCCCACGCGGCGGAGGGGCAACGGTGGTACAGCGCCGGGCGCCGCCAAGCCCAATCGGTAGTGCCAGTAGGTCCACGAGCGAGCGTCCAATTGACCCGCTTCGACGCCGCGAAGCACCTCACGCAGGTAGTCGTCGCCGACGGCCTGCGCCATCGCCTGCACGTCGTCGTAGTCGCCGATATTCATGACTTGCGCGACCACGCGTTCCGGCCTTGCCGCGGCCTCTTCAGGCGTCTTCCACCAGATGTACTTCGACGCCAACCGCCGCATGACATCCTGCCTGGACATGTCGATCACCATTTTATCCCGGAGCCATACCGACCGGTCCGCGGGGCGGTCGATGGCATGAGACACGGCCGATTGAATTCGCCTTCCGGCCATTGTTGCGCCGAACCTGGTTCCTCCCTACCCGATCATCGCCACCTTCCGCCGCACGAACTGGATCGCGAGGCCCCAGGGATCGCGCAGCATCGCGAGCGTGTCGCCGGCGGCGTTGGTCGCGACCTCGCCTTCGGCCGTCGCACCTGCCGCGAGCAGTCGCGCGCGCACGGCCGCGACATCGTCAGCCACGAAGGCGATGTGCAGTGTGAGCGGATCCATCGCGCGATAGTCCGGCACGGCAATCGTTGGACTCCGGTACAGCTCCAGCATCACCGCCCCGCCATCGTCGGCGAGGAACTGCCCGAACGGCGCCACATCCTGCGCACGCACGAGCGTCAGCCCGAGGTGCGCCACGTACCACCGCGCCATTGCCGCGGGATCTTCGACTTGATAGGCCGTATGTTCGATCTTCATCTGAACCTTTTTTCCGTTTCGCCCGACGTATCTGGTTCCGGGTTCCCCCTGGGCCTGAAGGCCCAGGGCTCCGAAAAAGCACATCGCCGTTCGCGCGTGAGGCATCTCCCCTCTTCGCGTCTTCGCGTGAGGCCCTTCGCGCCTTGACGCGCGTCCGTTTCCCTAACTTCTCACTTGATCCATCTTCACTCTCCCGAAGTCCCCGACCGTCGCGAACAGGATCAGGATCCCGATCATCGGCATCAGCGCGGCCATGAAGAAGACCGGGAGATAGCTGAAGCGGTCGACGAGTACGCCCGTGAGCGACGGGAAGATGATGCCGCTGATGCCGCCGGCGACGCCGGTGAGGCCCGTGACGCGCGCGACGGCGGCGTTCGGGAACACGTCCGACACGGCCGCGAACATGTTCGCCGACAGGAACGTGTGGCCGAGCAGCACGACCGAGATCGCGGCAATCGCAAACGGAATGCTGTGCAGGAGCGGCACGGCAAAGCTCGAGAGACACAACGCGGCGCCGGCAAAAAGCGTCCGCCGGCGCGCGGACTTGACGCTGAATCCACGCGCGATGAGCCATCCGGCCGCAAGTCCACCACCCACGCTCCCGATGTCGCCGAAGAGGAACGTCACCGAGTTGAAGTACGAGCTCTCCGCGACGCTCAGGTGCCGCACGTCGTAGAAGTAGTTCGGCATCCAGTAGATGTAGAACTGCACGACAGGCCCAACCCAGAAGCGGCAGAGCATCAGCCCCCAGGTCTGCTTCAGCTTCAGCAGTTGCCGGTTGGCGGGCGGCGGAGCCGCGTGCGACGCGGCGTCGCCCTCTGCGATATACGCGGCTTCGGCCGGTGTCAGCTTGGGGTGCGACTCGGGCGATCGATACAGCCACCACCAGGCGGCGACCCAGCAGAGGCCGAGCGTGCTCGGCACGAGGAATCCCGCGCGCCAGCCGTACCGTTCGGTGACGGGAATGACGAGCCAGGGCGCGATGAACGATCCGATCATCGACGCGCTGTTGAAGATGCCGATGGCGAGCGCGCGCTCCTTCACCGGGAACCAGTGCGCGACGACCTTGTTGCCGCCCGAGTAGTTGCCGCACTCGCCCGTGCCGAGCCAGAACCGCAGCAGCCGGAATTCACCGAGCGACCCTGCGATGGCGTGCAGGCCGTTGCCGAATGACCACCACCCCACCGCGAACGCGAGCCCGAACCGCACGCCCGCGCGATCCATCAGCCAGCCCATCGGGAACTCGCCGACGACCATGCCGGTCTGGAACCACGAGACGATCGTGCCGTAGTCGGTGTTCGAGAGATGGAAGGTCTGGCGGATGAGCGGCGCGAGCACCGACAGCGTCTGCCGGTCGATGAAATTGATGACGGTGACCGAAAACAGCAGGCCGAGGATCCACCAGCGCACTTGACGCCGCTTCGGCGGCAGCGCCATCGCGTCACCCCACGGCCCCGGCGGCGGACGTGTCATGCGCGTCGCCGGCTTCGCACGCGATCCACCGCCACCGCGACGACGATGATCGTGCCGATGACGATCTCCTGGACGTAGTTCGGCACGCCGGTGAGCGTGCACCCGTCGGCGAGCACGCTCATGAGGAAGGCGCCGATGATCGACCCGCCGATGCCGCCGACGCCTCCCTCGAGGCTGGCACCGCCGATGACGACCGCCGCGATGATGTCCAGCTCCTTGCCGAGCGCCGTCGTCGGATCGCCGACCGTGAGACGCGCGTACTGCATGACGCCGGCGAGCCCGGCGAAGAGTCCGGCCAACGTGTAGATGATGATCTTCACGCGCGGCACACGCACACCGCAGAGACGCGCCGTCGACTCGTTCGATCCGATCGCGTACGTCTGGACGCCGAAGACCGTCCGCGTCAATACGAAGCCCGCGACGACCGCGAGCCCGAACATGATCCACGTGCCCGGCGCGACGAGCAGCCAGGCGTGCGATGGCGTCTTCTCCATGACCGACGCCAGCCAGTGAGGCGGCGCGTCGATCTTCTGCTCGCCCGCGAGCCAGGTCGCCATGCCGCGCGCGATCCCCATCGTGCCGAGCGTGACGATGAACGGCACGACGCGAAGGCCGGTGATGAGCGCGCCGTTGACGAGACCGAACGCCGCGCCAGACGCGACGCCGGCCAGCGCCGACATCGACGGCGACCACCCGTCACGCAACGCGAGCGCCGTGACCACCGACGCGAGCGCGATGACCGATCCAGGCGACAGATCGATGCCCGCGCTCACGATGACGAACGTCATCCCGATCGCGCCGAGTCCAACGATCACCGTCTGCGCCGCAATCGTCTGCAGGTTGTAGGTCGACAGGAACGTGTCGGGCTCGAGCACGGCGAAAAACGCCGACACGAGTACGAGGCCGATGAGCGGTCCGAGGAGCGACGCGATCCGCATCCGGCGCCGCTCAGCCATGCGCCACCGATGTCGCGGCCTCGATGAGCGACGACTCGGACCAGTCCGTCGTCGGCCGTGCGGGACCGAGATGGCCGCGGCTCATGACGGCGATGCGATCGCACACGCCGAGAAGCTCTGGCAGATACGAGCTGACGAACAGGATCGCTTTGCCACGCGCCGCCAGCTCACCCATCAGTTGATAGATGTCCGCCTTGGCGCCGACGTCGATCCCGCGCGTCGGTTCGTCGAAGAGCAGCACGTCGACGTTGTGGTGCAGGAGCCGCGCGAGCGCGATCTTCTGCTGATTGCCGCCCGACAACTGGCCGACCGGCTGCGCGCAATCACGAAATCGCAGCGAGAGCCGATCAGCCAGCGCTCGCGTCGCGCGATCGCGATCGCTGCGCGAGACGATCCCCAATCGCGCGGCGGGACGCGACAACGTCAAGTTGTCGGCAATCGACAAGCCGAGCGCGAGTCCCTCACGCGCGCGGTCCTCGGACAACAGGCCCATCCCTTGCCGCCACCGATCGCGCGGCGGCGCGCCGGCGTCCGACACGCCCGCCACGCGGACGCGGCCTTCGCGCACCGGATCCAAACCGAAGATCGCGCGCAGGAGCTCCGTGCGGCCGGCACCCACGAGTCCCGCGATGCCGAGAATCTCGCCGCGCCGCAGCGCCAGGCTCGCCGCTCGCGGCAGCCGCGCGCCGGACAGCGCGTCGATCTCGAGCACGACCTCGCCCGGCTCGTGCGGTACGCGCGGATACACGGCGTCGAGCCGTCGTCCGGCCATGGCCTCGATGACCGTCGCGCCGAAGCTGTCCGCCTCGGGCGCGCCCGCGGCCGGCACGTCACCATCCGCGACGCTGCGACCATCGCGCAGCACCGTGTAGCGCTGCGCGACGCGCCGCACGTCCTCGATCACATGGCTGATGTAGATGACGCTCACGCCGCGCGCGCGCAGCCGGTCGATGACCTCGAACAGCCGCTCCGTCTCGGCACGCGAGAGCGAGCTCGTCGGCTCGTCCATGACAACGACGCGCGCGTCACCGAAGAGGGCGCGAGCGACCTCGACGAGCTGTCGCAGTCCTGGCGGCAGGTCAGCGACGCGATCAGACGGGTGCAGTTCGGGATCGCCGAGCCGAGCGAGCGCCTCGTTCACCGCGCGCCGCATCGCGTGCCGATCGACGACGCCGCCGGTGGCCGGCTCGCGGCCGAGTACGATGTTCTGCTCGACGGTCAAGTGCGGTGCGAGCGCCAGCTCCTGATAGATCATCGCGACGCCGCGGCGGCGCGCGTCGAGTGGACCGGACGGCCGGTACGGCGCGTCGTCGAGCGTCATCGCGCCGGCGTCGGGCTGATGCGCGCCCGACAGCACTTTCATCAGCGTGCTCTTGCCTGCGCCGTTCTCGCCGATGAGCGCGTGGACGCCGCCCGCGGCCACGTCGAGATCGACGCCCGCCAGCGCGTGGACGGGACCGAACGACTTCTCGATCCCGCGCATGCGCAGGCGGATCTGAGCGGGCGAAGCCATGAGCACTGTCGAACCGTCGAGCCGGTCAGTTCAGATAGGTGGCCAGGTCGGGTTGAAGGAGCGCCTTGATCTCCGGCTGGTCCATGTTCTCGTGCGTCACCATCGTCGCACCCGTATCGACGCGTCGCGGGACCGTCTGGCCTTTGAGCGACTGCAGCAGGAAGTTCACGCCGGTTTCGCCCATGCGGAAGGGATTCTGCACAACGAGCCCGTCGATGTTGCCCTGGCGCAGGCCCTCGATGAGCTTGTCGCTCGCGTCGAAGCCGACCAGGTGGATCTTGCCCGCGCGTCCCGCGGCTTGAATCGCGAGCAGCATGCCGAACGCGGTCGACTCGTTCGGACAGAAGATGCCGTCGACGTCCGCGTAGGTCGCGAGCAGCGACTCGGCCGTCGCGTAGGCCGTCTCGGTCGTCGCGCCGCCGTACTGGTTGTCGGACACGACTTTGATGTTCGGGAACTTGGCTGCGAGCGTCGACAGGAACCCGGCTTCGCGCGCCATCGTGCTCGCCGATCCTTCCTGATAACGCATCATCACGACCTTGCCCTTGCCGCCGAGGACGTCGCCGAGCCGTTCAGCGGCCAGACCGCCGGCCTTCTCGTTGTCGGTCGCGACAAAACTCAGGTAGCCGTCCCACTTCACGTCCGAGTCGACGATGACAACCGGAATGTGACGCGCGGCGGCGTCCTTCAACACGGGCACGAGCGCGCGGTCGTCGAGCGGCGCGATGACGATGCCGTCGATCTTCTGCGCCAGGAAGGTCTCGACCACCTTCACTTGTTCGTCGCGGTCGTCCTCGCGAATCGGACCTTTCCAGATGATCTCCGCGCCGTGATCGCGCGCGGCTTTCACGGCGCCGGCGTGTACCGATTTCCAGTATTCATGCGTCGTCCCCTTAGGGATGACGGCAATGACGGGCTTGGCCGCCGTGCCGGTTGTCGAGGCGGAGCGCCCGCAGGCCGATCCAGTCACGACGAGCGGCAACAGCGTCAACAGAATGAGCAGGGGCTTTCGAATGGACATGGATCTCGCGTGCGTCAGTCGTCCGGCGTTCGAGCGTCGAGCGGCGGTGGACCGCCGGGCGCGCGCCCGCGAGGCGCGCCGGGGCGGGCGCCGGCAACGCGCTCTAAGAGACTCGAATGAGCGGGCCTTGTCAAGCATGCCGCCGGGCGGGATGATCGCGTCTCGTGCGGCCGGCCGATCGGCGCGAACCGCCGATGACCGAACGGCACGTGGGCCGGATGAAGGATCCTCGATGCGCATCGACGCTCATCAGCACTACTGGCGCTACGACCCGGTCGAATACGACTGGATCGACGCGACGATGACGCGGCTCCGGCGCGATTTCCTACCAGAGGACGTGGCGCCCGACATGGCGGCGATGGGCTTCGACGCGGCCGTCGCCGTGCAGGCTTCGCAGACGCCGCTCGAGACGCGCCGGCTGCTCGACCTCGCGGACCGGTATCCGTCAATCGTGGGCGTGGTCGGCTGGGTGGACTTCCAGGCGGCCGATGTGGAGCGGCAGATCGAGGTGGCCGTCGCGCATCCCAGGCTCGTCGGCCTGCGGCACATCGTGCAGAGCGAGCCGGACGACTTTCTCGCGCGTCCGGCGTTCCGTCGCGGCATCGCCGCACTCGAGCGCCACGACCTGCCGTACGACGTCCTCATCTACGAACGCCAGATGCCGGCGGCGATCGACTTCGTCCAGAGCTTCCCGCGGCAGCGCTTCGTGCTCGATCATGTCGGCAAGCCTGACATCCGCCACGGCCGCCTCGATGCGTGGCGGACGCAGTTGCGCCGGTTAGCGGAACTGCCGAACGTCTGCTGCAAGTTGTCCGGGCTCGTCACCGAAGCCGACTGGCGAACGTGGACGACCGCGGCCGTCCGGCCGTACATCGAGACCGCGTGCGAGGCCTTCGGACCGGACCGCCTGATGATCGGCTCGGACTGGCCCGTCTGCACGCTCGCCGCCGACTACGCGCGCACGATGACGCTCGTCATCGACGCGCTGGCGAACTGGTC
>CALFMR010000060.1 GCA_937880585.1 uncultured Acidobacteriota bacterium | reverse complement strand
CGACAAGATGGAGCGGCTGTACGCGATCCTCGCCGAGCACTCGCGCGCCTCGCACCGGCGCGTCGAACGCGTCGCTGACTTGTCGTTCCTCACCGAGAAGGTGGCGACGTGAGCGGGCCCGGCCGCACGCCGATGACGCCCGGCTGGATCGCGGCGGCCATCGTCGCCGTCGTCTACATCGGCATTGCGTTTCACGTCGACATCCCGCGGGGCACGGGCGGCCTGCACAGCGACGAGGCCACCTACTACCTCATGGCGCACAGCCTCGCGTCGGACGGCGACCTCGCGTATCGCGCCGAGGATCTCGCCCGCTCGCGGCGCGAGCTGCCGGACGGCCCGTCGGGCGTGTTCCTGAAGCAGGGGAGCGACGTCGACGGCGTGCGCCTGACGAGCCGGCCGCCGTTCGTCGAGCTCGAGCGCCATCTCGATCCCGATCCGACGCGGCTCTACTTCGGCAAGGCGTTCATCTACCCGGCGTTCGCCGCCCCATTCGTCCGCGTGTTCGGCACGCGCGGCTTTCTCATCTTCAACGCGATCCTGCTCGGCCTGTCGATCGCGGCCGCCTACGCGTTTCTCGCGGCACGGTCGCGGCCCTCGGTCGCGCTCGTGCTCGCCGGCGCGTTCGTCATGGCGAGCGTCGTGCCGGTCTACGCGCAGTGGATGATGCCGGAGATCTTCAACTTCGCGCTCGGCCTCTTCGCGTACTTCCTGTGGACGTACAAGCTCGTCGCGCCGGCACGGACCGATACGCGCTGCGCGCGCTGGCTGCGCGGACCGTGGAGCGACGCGGCGGCGGCCGTGCTCATCGGGATCGCGACGTTTTCGAAGGTCACCAACGGCCTGCTCGTCGTGCCGATGATCCTCTGGTGGCTGTGGCGGCGCGACTGGCGGCGGACGGCGGCTGTGGCGCTGGTCTCTGGCGCCGTGGCCATCGGGCTTTTCGGCGTGAACGTCGCCGTCAGCGGTGACTGGAACTACCAGGGCCCGCCGCGCAACACCTTCTACGGCCACTATCCGTTCGAGACGCCGGACCGCGGCTTCGACGTCGGTGCCGAGCGCGCCCGCGGCACGTCGCTCATCGACGTCATCTTCGACCGCGAGGTGTTCTGGACGAACCTCCGCGCCAACGCGGAGTACTTCGTCGTCGGCCGCTATTCAGGACTGCTGCCGTACTTCGCGCCGTCACTCGTCGCGCTCGCCGCGTTCCTGCTGTCGCGACGTCGCGCCGCGTGGCAGTGGCTCATCGTCGGCATGGTCGGCGTCCACGCGCTGGCTTTCATCATCACGCAGCCGTACACCTACTTCGGCAGCGGCGGATCGGTCGGCGACCGCTATTTCATGGGCGCGTACGGCGCGTGTCTCTTTTTGTTCCCACCAGTCGACGCGATAGCCGTGGCGATCGTGCCGTGGGTCGTCGGGGGACTCTTCGTCGGCAAGATCGTCTTGCACCCGTTCGTGTCGTCCGTCCGGCCGGCCGACGCGGCCAAGCGCGGGCCGCTGCGCCTGCTGCCGGTCGAGCTGACGAACGTGAACGACCTGCCGATCATGACCGAGGCCGATCGCGTCCGGATTTGGTACGGCGACACGGGCGAGGGCGATCCCGGATTCCAGATTTACTATCTCGACGACAACTCGTATTTGCCCGAAGCCGATCGCAAGAGCTTCTGGATTCGCGGCGACGCGCGCGCGGAGATGCTGTTCAAGGCGACCGAGCCGTTCGGCCACGCGCGGTTCCAGTTGTCGACCGGCGCGTCGGCGGCCGACGTCGTCATTCGAGTGAACGGGCACGACACGCACGTCGCGCTCGGCGCGAACGGCACGGCCGACGTCCGGCTGCCGCTCGGACCGGCCTTTCCCTACAAGCGCTACGAGGCGGCGACGTACGTGTGGGTCGTGTCGATTCGCTGTCGCGGCGGCTTCACGCCGCCCAAGCCCGCCGACGGCTCGCCCGGCGACGCGCGTTATCTCGGCGTGCGCGTGCGGCCGACGATCCATCCGTGACCGCGACCGCTCGCTCGTCACGCCTCGCCTTCGTCCTTGCACTCGTCGTCGGCCTGGCGCTCATCGTCGTGCTGACCTATCCGCTCGTGCCGGGCCTGCTGCACTGGGGCCGCATCGACTCGGGCGATGGACGCTACAGCATCTGGAACGTCGGCTGGATCGACCACGCACTCCTCACCGATCCGCGCCACGTACTCGACGCGAACATCTTCTATCCACACGAGGGCACGCTCGCGTACTCGGAGCTGAACCTCGTCGCCGGGGTGCTCGGACTGCCGATGTTCGCGATCACGAGCAACGCCATCGCCGCACACAACTTCGCGGTCATCATCGGACTGCTGCTCGCGTTCCTGTGTACGTGGGCGCTCGTACGGCGCGTCACGGGATCCGCCGCAGCGGGGCTCGTCTCGGCAACGGCTTTCACATTCTGTCCGTTCGTGCAGGCGCACACCGCGCACATCCAGCTACTGATGGCGTTCGCCATTCCGCTCGTCCTCGCCGCGTACCATCGGTTCCGCGCGCACGAGACGATGGCGCGCGCGGTCATGCTCGGGGCCGCGCTCGCGGTCGCGGGCCTGGCGTGCGCGTACTACGGCATCTTCGCCGGCCTCGCGCTCGGCTTCGTCGCGCTCCTGCTGGGACGGATCGAACGCCGCTACGTCATCGGCCTTCTCGTCGCCGCCGGCGTCACGGCCGCGATCGTCGCGCCGATCTTCATTCCGTACCTGCAGGCACGCGCGCTCGTCACCGCCCCGACAGCCAACCCCACCGGTGCGGTCCAGCAGTACTCGGCGACGGTCGGCGACTACCTGAGCTCGCCGAGCTTCGTGCACGAGCACCTGCCGTTCCTGCACGCGGCGGCCGAGTCGGTTTTCCCGGGCTTCGTCCTTCTGGCGTTGGCCGCGATCGGCGTCGTCGACATCGTCCAGCGAGGCACGGCTGAGGAACGGCGCGTCGGACTGACGTACGTCGCGCTTGCGGCCGCGGCGGCATGGGCGTCGTTCGGACCGGGCGCTGGACTGTATCGCGTGCTCTCAGCCGCGCTGCCGCCGATGGGTCTTCTGCGCGCGCCCGTCCGTCTCGGCCTCGTCGTCGTCTTCGCGCTCGCGGTCGTGGCGGGCTTCGGCGTGCGGCGCCTGTCGAAGGGACGCGCGTGGGTGAGCGCCGTGCTCGTGCCGCTCGTCGCACTCGAGCTCGCGACCTTGCCGTGGCCGCTCGTCCGCGAAGGCCCGGTCTCGGAGGTCTATCGCGTCCTCGCGCATCTCCCGCGCGGCGGCGTCGTCGAGTTCCCGTTCATGTACCGACGGACCGACTATCTCAACCACAGCCGGTACATGTTCAACTCGATCTATCACTGGCAGCCGCTCGTCAACGGCTACAGCGACGTCGTGCCTCAGGACTTCCGCGACTTCGCCGGCCCGATCAATGCGTTCCCCGATCCCGCATCGTTCGCGCTCATCCATCGTCTCGGCGTGAAGTACGTGATCTGGCACCTCGAGCCGTCAGCGTACGACGCCGAGTCAAAGCGCAAGATCCTCGCGCGGCTGCCGCCGTATGCAAACGAACTGAAGCTGCTGGTGGCGGACGGCGATACGGTCCTCTACGAAGTGGAGTAGGGGGCCGGTGTCATCTTTTTTGCAGTGCGCGGGGCCCCACCCCCAACGCTACGCGCTTCGGCGCCCTCGCTGCGCTCGGGGGCTCGCGGTATCAACTTCTTTTAAGCTTCGCGTCCCCGCAGTAGGTACGCGACCGCGCCCGAGGCCGAGAAGACCATGATGAGCGCGGCGCCGATGAAAGAGAGGGCGAGGGCGGATTCGAGTGGGAGGTGGAGCTGGGCGAAGTAGAAGCTGAACGTCGCCTCACGCACGCCGAAGCCGTTCACCGAGACCGGCGCCATCTGCACGATGAACGACAGCGGCACGAGGATGCCGAGGTGGGCGAGCGGGATCGGGATCGACAGCGCGCGCGCGATGGCGGCGTAGAACGCGACGTTCACGGCCTGCACGGCAATCGCGCCGAGAAAGCACGCCACGAGCACGCCTGGCGCGGCGCGGAAGCGGGCGAGGGCCGTCGTCAGTCGGTCGATGCGCTCGCTGACCCACTCGCGGTGCAGCCGCCGCAGCGGCGCGAGCAACCGTCCGACGCCGCTCGGTACGAGCACGGCCGGCGTCGACACGGCCAGGCCGATCGCCAGCATCCCCCACAACACGCCCGGGCCGATCGGGCCGATCGCTTCGCTCTGATGCGCGGCCAGCGTCGCGCCAAGCGCGGCGACGAAGACGAGGCCAAGCAGACCGAGCCCTCGGTCGAGGAGCACGACCGTCGTCGCGAGCGTCTTCGATCCCGCGGGTTTGGCCGTGTCGCGGATGCGCACGACGTCGCCGCCGATGTTCGACGGCAGGAAGTTGTTCGAGAAGGTCGCGACCAGGTACGAGTTGAACAGCCGGCCGAACGGCACGCGCACGTGCTGCGTGCCGAGCAGCAGCCACCAGCGCCACGTGCTGATGAGCACCATCCCGAGGTACAGCCCGAGCGCCGCCGCGAGCCAGCCGAGCGACGCCGTCCGCGCGACCTGCCACAGCCGACCGAGATTCACGCGCGTGAGCAGCACGTACAGCAGCCCACCGCTGACGAGAATCTTGATCGCCCAGATGAGGATCGTTCGGAGGGAACGCCGGTCGGCGGGTGTAGCGTGATCGGCCATTCGCGACTGCTCGATCTCGGTCGGTCGGATCGAGCGGCGTAGTGTAGCATGTACGGCTTGCCGGCACGTGCCATCGCGCCGGCAGTCGCGCATGCACATCCTGATGATCGCGCCGGAGCCGTTCTTCGAGCCCCGGGGGACACCCTTCTCGGAATTCCACCGCATTCGCGCGCTCACGACGCTCGGGCACACGGTCGACCTGGCGACCTATCCCTTCGGTCAGGACAAGGACCTGCCGGGCCTGCGCATCTATCGCGCGCGCCGGCCGCCGTTCGTCTCGCACGTGAAGATCGGTCCGTCGTGGGCGAAGGTCCCGCTCAACCTGTCGCTCGCCGCCACGGCGCTGCGTCTCGCATGGACGCACCGCTACGACGCGGTCCACTCGCACGAAGAGGGCGGCGCGGTTGGCGTCGTCATCGCCGCGATGCTGCGCGTGCCGCACCTCTACGACATGCACTCGAGCCTGCCGCAGCAGATCATCAACTTCGGCTATCGCGGCATGCCGGGTCTCGCGCGCGTGCTCGGCTGGCTCGAGCGGATCATGATCCGCCGCTCGCGCGTCGTCATCGCCATCTGCCAGGACCTCGACGAGACGGTGCAGCGCGTCGACCCGCACGTCCCGACCGTCGTGATTGAGAACGCGCCGGGATCGGGCAGCCGGCCAACCGCGGGGACCGGCGCGGCCGTGCGTCAGGCGCTGCAACTCGACGCCGATACGCCGATCGCGGTCTACACCGGGACGTTCGAGCACTACCAGGGATTGGACCTGCTCTTCGCCGCCGCGCGCCTCGTCGTCGCGGCGCGGCCTGACGCGCGACTCGTGATGGTCGGCGGCGATGCGGCGCAGGTGCAGGAAGCGGCGACGATCGCCGACGCGCTCGGCATCGGACACGCGGTGCTCTTCACCGGGCAGCGACCCGCCGAAGAGATCCCCGCGTTCCTTGACGCGGCCACCGTGCTCGTCTCGCCACGATCGACGGGCACGAACACGCCGCTGAAGATCTATCAATACCTGCGCGCCGGCCGGCCGATCGTCGCGACCAACCTGCGCACGCACACGCAGGTGCTCTCCGACGACACGGCGTTCCTCGCCGATCCGACGCCCGAGGCCTTCGCCGCCGCGTGGCTGCGCGCCGTGAACGATCCCGCGCACGCGCAGGAAGTGGGCGACCACGCGCGTCGGCTCGCCGATCTCCGCTACAGCGACGAGGCGTATCTCGCGAAGACGCGCCGGGCCTGCGAGCTCTTGTTCGAGCCGTCGGCGCGCCGCGCCGCCCGGGGCCTCGCATGACGGGCTCGCCGGCCGACTCGCCGGCGTCGCGCGATCGCACCCACTACAGCTACGCACACTACGCCGACGCCGGCGTCGCCGCCGGTTTCGACGCGCTGCGCTTCGGCGGCCCGATCGGCGGCTATCTGCTGCGGACGCAGGCGGCGATCGTCAGCGAGGCGCTCGCGCCGATTGCGGGACGACACGTGCTCGACGTGGGCACGGGCACGGGACGCGCGGCGATCGGGCTCGCGGTCGACGGGGCGTCCGTCATCGGCCTCGACGCGTCGGGCGAGATGCTGCACGTGGCTCGCACACGCGCGGCGGAGATGGACGCGGCGGCGCGCGTGTCGTTCGCCGTTGCCGACGGCCATCGGCTGCCGCTGCCCGACGCGAGCGTGGACGCGGCCGTGTGCTTCCGCGTCCTGATGCACGCCATCGACTGGCGCGTCTGTCTCGCCGAGCTCTGCCGCGTCGCGCGTTGGCGGGTCGTCATCGACTTTCCCGCGCGGCCGAGCGTCGCGGCACTCGAAAGCGCCGGCCGCCGCGTCGCGCGCGCCATGGGACGTCGCGTCGAGGCCTACCGCGTGATGTCGGCGCGCGAAGTCTCCGATGCGTTCGCCGCGCACGGCTTCCGCGTCGTCTCGACGCACCGGCAGTTCGTCCTGCCCATCGCGCTCCACAAGGCCGTCGGGCGGCTGGGCGCGACCGAACGGGTCG
>CALFMR010000059.1 GCA_937880585.1 uncultured Acidobacteriota bacterium | reverse complement strand
TGACTCCCATTGTCCGGTGTGCGGCCCGGCCTGTCAACCGCGGCCGCCCGGCTCGCGCGACAGCGAACGTTCAGGAACCGGCGCGAGGCGCTGGACCGTCCTTGGCCCCTGGCGGGCTTCGTGCTAACGTGAAAGACGATCGCACCATGCCCCGCGCCACCACGTGTTACTGTTGCGCCTGTCCTTGCCACGGCGAGGATTCCGGCCCGGTGCGCGGCATGTCGCGAATGCGCTAACGTCCTAGCGTCGACAATGTTCAGCCCGCGAGCCGGCCAACGGTTCGCGGGCTTTTTTGCTTCAAGGCGTGTGACGTAGGGCCCGGGTGATCGGGCCCCGATTCATGGATCACTTGTTTCCAGCGTTCCTCAAGCTGACCGGCCGCAAGGTGCTGGTGGTGGGCGGCGGCCCGGTGGCGGCGGCCAAGGTTGCCGCGCTCCGGCCGACCGGCGCCCGTCTGGTCGTCGTCGCGCCCGAGATCTCCGACGCCATCGGCGACGCGGGCGTCGAGATCCGACGGCGCCGTTTCCGCACGAGCGATCTGGCCGGCGCCTGGTTCGTCGTCACCGCCGCGCCGAAGGACGTCAACCGGCGCGTGGCGCGCGCCGCGGAGAGACTGCGCATTTTCGTGAACGCCGTGGATGACCCGTCGCAGGCGACGGCGTATCTCGGCGGCGTGCTCCGGCGATCGGACGTCACGGTCGCCATCTCGACCGCCGGCCGCGCGCCCGCCCTCGCGGGTCTGCTGCGCGAAGGCTTCGATGCGCTGCTGCCGGCCGATCTCGACACGTGGTTCGAGCGTGCTGACGCGCTCAAGGCTGAATGGCGCTCGACCGGCGTCCCGATGGAGGCGCGCCGGCCCGCGCTCGTCGATGCGCTCGTCCGGCTGTACGACGGCCGCACGCCGGCGACCGTGGCGTCCGCCGGCGAGGTGCGCCGATGAGGCCGCGCGCGAAGGGCGGAGCGCCAGGGCTCGTGTCGCTCGTCGGCGCCGGACCGGGCGATCCGGAGCTCTTGACGTATCGCGCGATCCTGCGTCTGCAGGCTGCCGACGTCGTCCTGTATGACGGTCTCGTACCGCCGAGCGTCGTGCGCCTGGCCGATCGGGCCGAGCACGTGTCGGTGTCGAAACGGGCCGCCGAGAAGACGATCACGCAGGCCGACGTCACCGGTCATATGATTCGCGCGGCGCGGCAGGGATGGCGCGTCGTCCGGCTCAAGGCGGGCGACCCGTTCGTGCTGGGACGCGGCGGTGAAGAAGCGTTGGCGCTGGCCGAAGCCGGCATCCCGTTCGAGGTCGTGCCCGGCGTCACCTCCGCGATCGCCGCGCCGGCACTGGCCGGCATTCCGGTGACGCACCGCGGCCTCGCCTCCGCGTTCGTCGTCGTGAGCGGCCACGCACCGGCCGGCTATGCGGCGCTGCTCGGCGCGCTACCGCCCAAGTCGGCGACGATTGTCGTGCTCATGGGCGTGCGCGAGCGTGGGCGCGTGGCGGCGTGTCTCATCGAGGCGGGCTGGCCGGCGGCGACGCCGGCGGCCGTCGTCCTCGGCGCATCGCGGCCGACCGAGCGCGTCTGGATCGGCACGCTCGAGACGATCGGCCGAAGCGACGTGCGGCCGGGTGACGACCCCGGCGTGCTCGTCATCGGCGACGTCGTGTCGGTGTCCACGGATTCGGCGGCCGCGGCCGCGCGGTCGTTCACGGTAGAGGAGAGATCATGGCAGTCCACGACGATACCCAGACTCTAGGCCGCGCGCGGCTGTCCTTCGCGAAAGTGTCGGACATCGACGAGTTCGCCGAGAAGCTCGGTCAGTTCGAGCGCGGCGAGATCACGGCCGACGACTGGCGGCGGTTCCGCCTGCTGCGTGGGACGTACGGTCAGCGGCAGGATGCCGACGCGCACATGCTGCGCGTCAAGGTGCCCCAGGGCGTGCTCTCGGCCGAGCAGCTCGAAGCGCTGGCTGACATCGGCGATCAGTACTCGCGCGGTTTCGGCCACATCACGACCCGCCAGAACATCCAGTTCCACTTCGTCACCGTGCACAACGCCGAGCTGGCCATGCGCCGCGGCGAAGAGGCCGGCCTCACGACGCGCGAGGCGTGCGGCAACTCGGTGCGCAACATCACGGGCTGCGCCTACGCTGGCGTCTCGGCGAGCGAGCCGTTCGACGTCTCGCCGTACGCCGAGGCGACGACGCGCTACTTCCTGCGGCACCGGCTGAGCTCGTCGCTCCCGCGCAAGTTCAAGATCAGCTTCGAGGGGTGCGCCGAGGATCACGTCAAGGCGGCCGTGAATGACATTGCCATGATCGGCCGCGTCCAGGATGGACGCCGTGGTTTCCGCATGCTCGTCGGCGGCGGCACGTCGACAATGGCCAGGAGCGCGGTGCTGCTCTTCGAGTTCCTGCCCGCCGAAGAGCTGCTCGCGGCCTGCGAGGCCGTCGTGCGCGTGTTCCACCAGTTCGGCGATTTCCAGCACAAAGCGCGCAACCGGATGAAGTTCCTCATCAAGACGATGGGCTGGGACCGGTGGCGCGAGGAGTTCGATCGCCATTACGCCGAAGTGCGAGCCGAGGGCGGCGTGCCCCTGCCGTTCGATCCACAGCACGCGCCGGTCGAGGCTGCGCCGGAAGGACCGCGTCCCGAGCCGCCGTCGATCGACGAGATCGCGCATCGCGTGACGACCGGCGAGATCCGCGGACCGGGCATCCACCCCGAGCCGAAACCGGCGGTGCCGTCTGACGAGCGCCGGTACGTGCGCTGGGCATCGACGAACCTCCGCCAACAGAAGCAGGCCGGCTACGTCACGGCGATCGTCACGATCCCGCTGGGCGATCTGTCGAGCCAGCAGTTCCGCGTGATGGCGGATCTCGCGCGGGCCTACAGCGACGGCAACGTACGCATCACGCCGACGCAGAACCTCGTCTTCCGCTGGATCGAACAGCGACAGGCGCGCGCGTTCTACGACCGCATCGCCGCGGCGGGCTTCGGGCTGCCCGACGCCGAGACGATCGCCGACGTGACGAGCTGCCCCGGCGCGGAGTCGTGCAAGCTGGCGGTAACCCAGTCGCGCGGGCTCGGCCGGCTCCTGACCGACTACATCCGCGAGCATCCAGCGCTCATCGACCTCGCGCCGACGCTCGACATCAAGGTGAGCGGCTGCCCGAACGGTTGCGGTCAGCACCACATCGGTGCGATCGGCTTCCAGGGCAGCCTGCGCAAGGTGGACGATCGGCCGGTGCCGCAGTACTTCGTCATGGTGGGCGGCGGCGTCACGCCGGAAGGCGCGACGTTCGGCAAGCTCGTCTCGAAGATTCCGGCCCGTCGCGGCGCTGAAGCCGCGGACCGGCTCGCGCGGATGTTCGCCGAGCAGCGTCAGAACAACGAGACCGCGCAGACGTTCTTCAACCGCGTCGATCTCGCCGACGTGAAGCGCCTGCTCGCGGATCTCGAACCACTGAGCGCCGCGGACGCCAAGCCGGAGGACTTCATCGATCTAGCCGAAACGCACGCCTTCCGGCCGGAGACGACCGAAGGGGAGTGCGCGTCGTAGGAGTGAAAGGCTAGGGTCAAGTTAGAAGTTCGAAGCCAGAAGCCAGAAGGCCTCACGCGAAGGCGCGAAGGGGACGAGATGTAGGGGCGGCCCGCATGGCCGCCCACTCTCTCCGCGGCGGTCCGTCTGTGCTGGTCGTCTACGCCGCGCCCTCGCCTGACAACTGCTTGACGACGTCGCCGATGACGGCCTTCGCGTCGCCGAAGAGCATCAGCGTGTTGTCGGCGTAGTAGAGATCGTTCTCGATCCCCGCGAAACCTGGATTCATGCTGCGCTTGATCGCGATGACCGTCTGCGCCTTGTCGGCGTCGATGATCGGCATCCCGTAGATCGGACTCTTCTCGTCGGTTCGCGCGGCGGGATTGACGACGTCGTTGGCGCCGATGATGAGCGCCACGCCGACGTGCGGCATCTCCGGATTGATGTCGTCCATCTCGACGAGCCGGTCGTAAGGAATGTCCGCCTCGGCGAGCAGCACGTTCATGTGTCCCGGCATGCGGCCCGCGACCGGGTGGACGGCGAACTTGACGTCTACGCCGCGTTTGGCGAGCTGGTCGTAGAGATCGCGCACGCGGTGCTGCGCCTGCGCAACCGCCATGCCGTAGCCGGGGATGATGACGACGCTGTCCGCGTTCGAGAGGAGCTCGGCGGCATCCACCGCCGTCGCGCTCTTGACCGTCCGCTCTTCGGCCCGCTTCGCCACGGCCTGCACCGATCCGAACGCGCCGAACAGCACGTTGGTCACCGATCGGTTCATCGCCTTGCACATGATGATCGACAGCACGAAGCCCGACGAGCCGTCGAGCGCGCCGGCCGCGATGAGCAGCTTGCTCTCGAGCACGAACCCCATCGCCACGGCCGACAGGCCCGCGTACGAATTCAGGAACGAGATGACCGTCGGCATGTCCGCGCCGCCAATCGGCAGGATCAGCAGCACGCCGAACACGAGCGCGAGGCCGACGACGATCGGGAACGCCCACGACTGCGTCGGGTCGATCGTGAGCCACACGCCGAGCCCGGCGGCCACGACGAGCAGCACGAAACTGACGATGTTCTGGCCGCGATAGGTGATGGGCCGGGTCGTCATCCACTCGGCGAGTTTCGCCGAGGCGAGCAGCCCGCCCGTGGCCGTCAGGCAGCCGAGGATGACTTCGCCGGCGACGACCGCCATGCGGAAATGGGTGAGCTGGCCGTCGGCCAGCCACAAGTAGTACTTCGCGACGCCGACGAGGCCCGCGGCCATGCCGCCGAACGCCTGCGAGAGCCCGGTCCGTTCGGGGACGGCGGTGAGCGGCACGCGCGCGAGCGGCACGCCGAGCGCGATGCCGGCGACGGCCGCGAGCGCAATCCACTTGTAGGTGACGATCTCCGGAGAGATCAGCGTGCCGCCGACGGCGAGCAGCATGCCGGTGACGGCGGCCGCCACGGCACGGCGCGCCGTATCGGGCCGGCTCATCCAGCGCAAGGCGAGGATGAACAGGCCGGCGGCGATGAGATAGAGGGTTTCGGTGACCGTCCCCGTCACGACTTGGGTGCCTCGCGCCGCTTGAACATGCGCAGCATCCGGTCGGTGATGAGGTAGCCGCTCACGAGGTTGGTCGTCGACGCGAAGACGGCCAGCGCGCCGAGCCACGTCGTGAGCCGATCGGGCGCCTCGCCGGCCAGCATCAGGGCGCCGACGACCGCGATCGACGAGATGGCGTTCGTGAGCGACATGAGCGGCGTGTGGAGCAGGCGCGACACGCGGCGGATGATGTCCATGCCAAGGAACGTCGCCAGCATGAACACGAAGAGCGCGGTCAGGAGGTCGAGCTTCATCGGGGGACTATTTATATCAGCGGGAGGCGCGTCCGCGCGCGTCGGCGGACTTTTGCCCCTCACGAGCGAATGGGGTACGCTCATCTCTTCGGCAATGGAGCATTCGTGACTCGAACCACGCTTCTGGCGGCCGGGGCCCTGCTCCTCGTGACCGCGGCTGCGCTCGGGCTCGTCTGGCGCGCCGGTGGCCGCGACGCGTCGGCGGCCGGACGCCTCGCGCCGATGACGTCGGGCCGCGGCCTGACGCTGCAGTTCTCCGACAAGCCGATGGCCGTGCCCGCGATGTCGCTCGTCGACCTCGACGGGCAGCCCGTCTCGATCGCGGCGGCGCACGGCAAAGTCGTGCTGCTGAACTTCTGGGCGACGTGGTGTGGACCGTGTCGCGAAGAAATCCCGGAACTGGTCGCGCTCCAGAAGCACTACGCCGACACGCTGCTCGTCGTCGGGCTTTCGATCGACACGCGGCCGCCCGCCGAAGTGAAGGCGTTCGCCCAGCAGTTCTCGCTGAACTATCCCGTCGCGATCGCCTCCGACGAGTTGCAGCGCGACTTCGGCGGCATCTCCGCCGTCCCGTCGACGTTCGTCGTCAATCCGTCGGGACAGATCGTCCAGCGCCACGTCGGCATGTTGAATCCAGCCATCACCGAGCACGAGGTCCGCGCGTTGGCCGGGCTGCCGACTGAAGCGACGGTCGAGACGGTGAAGGACACCGGTCAGGTGCTTCTCACCAACGCGGCGTACGCCACCGACATCCCCGGCCTCGAGCTCGAGAAGCTGACGCCCGCGCAGCGCGAAGCGGTACTGAAGCGGCTCAACACCGAGCACTGCACGTGCGGCTGCGACTTGACGCTCGCGCAGTGCCGCATCAACGACCCCACGTGCGACGTCAGCCTGCCGGCCGCGAAGAAGGTCGTCGAAGAAGTCTGCGCCGCGATGCCCTAGGGCGCAGGGGCCGAGACGACCGAAGTAAAAAAGACGACACCGCAAGCCCCCGAGCGGAGCGAGGGCGGCGACGCGCCGTAGGCGCGGGGGTGGGGCCCCGCGCCATTGCAAAGAAGATGACTCACGCCCAGGGGAACCCCCGCGGATGGGCCGCAAAAGCCATTGCGGGCCGCCCAGCGGATGGTCGATCATGAAGGCGCTGCCTGGCACGGCCGCCCGCAGCCATCGATCGTTTGAAATCGATCGTTTGAATCTGAAGGACACGACAGGAGACGTATGCCCACCGCCGTTGCCCCCGCCCACGCGTTTGATCTCGCTCGCAAGGCCGGCCGCCAGCCGTACAAAGTGGCCGATCCGGCGCTGGCCGACTGGGGGCGCAAGGAAATCCGCCTGGCCGAGCAGGAGATGCCCGGGCTGATGGCGCTGCGCGAGCGCTACGCGGGTCAGAAACCGCTGGCCGGCGCGCGCATCATGGGCTCGCTGCACATGACGATTCAGACGGCAGTCCTCATCGAGACGCTCGATGCGCTCGGCGCGGACGTCCGCTGGGTGTCGTGCAACATCTTCTCGACCCAGGACCACGCGGCCTCTGCCGTCGTCGTCGGCCGGCCCGAGACAGGAGGCACGCCCGAGGCGCCGCGCGGCATTCCCGTCTTCGCGTGGAAGGGTGAATCGCTCGACGAGTACTGGTGGTGCACGAAGGAAGCGCTCGTCTGGCCGGATGGTCAGGGGCCGACGCTCATCGTCGACGATGGCGGCGACGCGACGCTGTTTGTGCACAAGGCGCACGAGTTCGAGCAGGCGGGGAAGGTGCCCGCGTTCGATGCGGCGCGCGAGCCGGAGGAATGGGGTGTCATCCTCGAGACGCTTCGCGCGGAGCTGAAGGCGCGCCCGGGGCTCTGGACCAAGGTCGCAACCGGCATCCGCGGCGTCTCGGAAGAGACGACGACGGGCGTGCACCGGCTCTATCAGATGATGGAGAAGGGCAAACTCCGCGTGCCCGCGATCAACGTCAACGACTCGGTCACGAAGTCGAAGTTCGACAATCTCTACGGCTGCCGCGAGTCGCTCGCCGACGGCCTCAAGCGCGCGACCGACGTGATGATCGCCGGCAAGGTGGCCTGTGTGTGCGGCTATGGCGACGTGGGCAAGGGCTCCGCTTTTTCGCTCAAG
>CALFMR010000058.1 GCA_937880585.1 uncultured Acidobacteriota bacterium | reverse complement strand
GGCGACCGTTCGCGAAACTGACGCGAATTCCCTGGCGAACACGTCGACCGTCGGCCGCGGGCCGATCACCGACTCGGCGTCGGGACACGTGTGCCAGACGTCGTCCGCCAGCGGCCGCGGCGCATCCGGGTGGAACGCGCGGGTCACGCCGACTTTCCCCGGCAGCGTCCGGAACGCGCACATCACGACGCGACCCGCATCGTCGGTCGCCGCTGCGAAGTACGGCGCCAGCTCGCCGGCCGTCAGTCCCCCTTTCGCCAACGCATAGGCGAGTCCGAGAATCAGATTGTTCTCGACCTCGGCGGCAAGGAGTGCCGACTCGGCGAGCGCGAGGAAGTCCGCGGCCGATGCGAAGCGATGGATGCGCACGTCGGAATCTTACGGTCAAGACCAGAGATGTCGCGCGTCACACCCACTCCGCTATACTGCGGTTCTCGTGCATCGTCGTGCGCATCCCGCCGTCGTGATCTGCCTGGCCATGGTGCTCGCCGTGGCGTTGGTGTCGGGCATGACGGCGCTCGTCGCGGCGCTCGTCGTGCCGACGTGGCTCGTCGCGGCGCTCGTTGTCGTCGGCATCGTTCCTCTGCCCGACGCGCCGGCGCATCTGCTCGACGGCCCCTTCGTCGCGGCCGCCAGCCTTCGCGGCCCCCCTCCCGCCCTGCTCGGCTAGTTCGCCCGTTTCTACCGATTCACGGCTCGTGACGACGCTGCGCGCGCCGGCGCGTGGATGCGTCGTCGTATCAGGCGTTCGCGCAGCCGTGGGTCGATGTGTCGCATCCGCCGCGTGCCCTTGTCGCGGCACCCGAAGACGCAGGGTGACAAATGTCGTTCAGAGGAAGGCTCAGGACTGTGCTCGTGTGCGCCGTGCTCGAAATGGGCGTCCTGACGGGCGTGCCCGTCCGCGTCGAGCAGATCGAGGAACTCCTGCGCGCGTTCAATCAACCGCGCATCGCCGAAACGGAGGCACGACGAGCGGAGGTCGGGGATGACGATCCGCCCGATACGTAGTCGCTGGGCGATACGGCGCTGTTCAATGTCGCGCCGCCTCGTAGCCATCGGTCAGCGTCCCGATGAACGCGACAATGTCGTCGATCTCCTCCGGCGTGAGCGCGGGCGGATCGCCGGGCCGACGGCCGAAGGGCGGGTCCATGTCGACGTTGATCCGATACGGCGCCGGCAGGTCGTCGAACTTCTTCACGTGTCCGTCAGGTCCGCGCGGATACCACTTCTCCGGATTCGTGTCGCGCTCGGCGTAGAACTCGACGACGTCGCGCAGCGAGTGGAATACGCCGTTGTGGAAGAACACCTGGCGCGTCGCGGCGTTGCGGAGCGTCGGCGTCATGAACCGGCCGCAGTATTCCGCGCGTCGCGCCAGGTCCGTTCGCAGCGGACCGCACATCCCGAGGTCGTCGTAGGTGGGATCCGCGTTCGCGGGAATCGCGGAATTGCGCGGCGCGCCGATGGCAACGAGGCCGTAGTCGGTGAACTGCGGCAGCTCGTGGTTCAGTCCGAGCTGGCTCACGTGACAACGTGCGCAGTCGCCTTTGCCTGGATCCTCGAACAGATCGAGTCCGCGCTGCTCCTGCGGCGTGAGCCTCGCCTCGCCGCGGAGCACGGCGTCGTACTTGCTCGTGTATGGATAGAACTCTTCCGGCGTCTGCTCGTACGCCTCGAACGCTTCGCCAATCGCCCGCATCGCCGCCTCGTCGCGCGCGAACACGTCGTCGCCGAACAGCGCGCGCAGATCCGACGCGTACGGCGCACGGGCGACCGCCTCGACGACGGCAGAAGGACCGTGGCTGGCCATCTCGAATGGCGAAAACAGCGGAATGCGGACCTGATCGCGCCCGCGGTCGACACGTCCGTCCCAGTTGAGGCCGCCCGTCGGTCCCGCGTCGACGCTCTCGTCACCGTCCTCTTCGGACTCGAAATAGTGCTCGACGAACGCGGGCGCCACCTGGAGGTAGCGCAACGACGGCACGGCGCGCACGCCGGGTTCGTGCATCGACGCGCCGCCATGCTGCACGGGCTCCGCATTCGGCGGTCCGAAGGCGTGCGAGGGACTGTGGCACGACGCGCACGACATGCGGCCCGACGCCGAGAGCGCCGGATCGACGAACATCCGCCGGCCGATGGCCGCGAGCGCCGCGGCGCGGCGCGCGGCCTCTGGACGAGAGAGGACGAGCGCCGCCGGCGTCACCGACCTCGTGGTCACGGCCGCGCGAGACGACGGCGCGCACGCCGCCAGCGCGAGCGCCACGGCGATCGCCGGCACGCGAATCGCCACGACGCGGGCCGCACCGATCGACCCGTGAGTCATCGCATGTCGCCCGGCCGTCGTCGGCTGGTCATAAAATGTCCGCCATGCGTCATCTCGTTTCGCGCTTGTCGCTCGCGGCCGTCATCGGCACCGCGTTTCTCGCCACGACCCGCTGCGCCAGTGCGCCTCCCGGCCAGGCCGCCAAGTCGACCGCGGCAACGCCCGCTTCCGGCGTCGAGACGCTCCGCGATCTCTCCGACATCCAAACCGTCGTCGTCATCTACATGGAGAATCGCAGCTTCGACATGTTGTATGGCGCGTTCCCCGGCGCCGACGGCCTTCCGCCGACCGACCAGGTCGCGCCGCAGCTCGATCGCGACGGATCGGTGCTGCGCGAACTGCCGCCGGTCTGGAACGGGCTGACCGCTCGCAGCGTCACGCCGGCCGTGACCGAAGCCGCGACCGCGCACCTGCCGAACGCGCCGTTCGCCATCGACGATCCGCGCGGGTTCAACGCGCCCCTCAGCGTGGCAACGCGCGATCTCGTGCACCGGTTTTATCAGAACCAGATGCAGATCGACGGCGGCAAGAACGATCGATTCATCGCCTACAGCGACGCGGGCGCACTCTCGATGGGACACTACGACGGATCGAAGCTCCCGATGTGGCCGATCGCGCGTGAGTTCACACTGGCCGATCACTTCTTCATGGGCGCGTTCGGCGGCTCGTTCCTCAATCACATCTATTTGATCTGCGCGTGCATTCCGCGCTACCCGCACGCCGACACGAGCCCCGCGAAGCCATCGATTGCCGTCGTCAATCCCGACGGTGTGTCGTTGACACTCGCGCCCAACTCGCCGGCCTCCGCGATCGACGGCCCGCCCAAGTACGTGAGCGACGGCAACCTCACGCCGGATTTCTATGCCGTCAACACGATGCAGCCGCCCTACCAGCCGAGCCAGAATGCGCCGTGGCCAGGCGGCGATCCGGCCTATGCCGATCCGTCGAAACCGACGACGCTCCCGCCACAGACCGAACAGACGATCGGCGACCTGCTGAGCGCGAAGGGCGTGAGCTGGGCGTGGTACGGCGGCGCGTGGCAGGCGACGCTCGATCGCCACAACGAGCCGCTGACCGTCCGGTTCACCTATCATCACCAGCCCTTCAACTACTTCGCCGCGCAAGCGCCGGGCACGCGTGCGCGCGCCGAACATCTGCGAGACGGCGGTATCGCCGGCCGCAAGTTCCTCGATGCCATCGACGCGGGCGCGCTGCCGCAGGTCGCGTTCTACAAGCCGCAGAACGCGCTGAACGAGCACCCGGGCAGCACCGACGTGCAGTCGGGCGACGCGCATGCGGCGCTGCTCATCGATCACCTACGCCGCAGCCCGCAATGGGCGCACATGCTCGTCATCGTGACCTACGACGAGAACGGCGGCGAATGGGATCACGTCGCCCCGCCCAAGGGCGACCGCTGGGGGCCGGGCACGCGCATTCCGGCCATCATCATCTCGCCGTACGAGCGTCGCG
>CALFMR010000057.1 GCA_937880585.1 uncultured Acidobacteriota bacterium | reverse complement strand
ACGATGTCGTACTGGAAAGCTTTGATCGACAGCGGATCCGAGCCGTTGAGCGCGTCGAGGCCGCCCTGCGGCATCGAGAACGGGTTGTGGCTGAAGCCGATCTGCCCCGTCTCTTCGTCGCGCTCGTAGAACGGGAAGTCCGTGATCCAGCAGAAGCGGTACGCGTTCGCCTCGAGGAGACCAAGCTCACGGCCGAGGTGCGCGCGCAGGCCGTCGACGGGACGTCCGATCGATCGCGCCGGGCCGCACGCGAAGAACACGGCATCGCCCGTCTTCACGCCAGCCGCCTCGAACAGCTGCTGCCGCTGCGCCTCGTCCAGATACTTGGCGAGCGGCCCCTTGGGCGTCTCAGCCACGACGATGTACGCCAGTCCGCCGAGGCCGAGCGACTCGCCGACGCCGACGGTCTTGTCGAAAAAGCTGCGCGGCCGATCGGCAGCGCCCGGCGCGGGAATCGCGCGGACGACCGATCCTTCTTCGACGGCTCTCGCGAAGACGCCGAACGACGAGCCGCGGAAGATCTCGCTCACGTCAGCCGCGCGGATCGGATTGCGCAGGTCGGGCTTGTCCGTGCCGAACTGCACCATCGCGTCCTCGTAGGCGATGCGCGGGAACGGCGCCGCGGTCACGGCCCAGTCCGAGAACTCGGCGAAGACGCCGGCCAGCACCGGCTCGATCGCCGCGAACACGTCGTCCTGCGTGACGAACGACATCTCGACGTCGAGCTGATAGAACTCGCCGGGCGATCGATCCGCGCGCGCGTCCTCGTCGCGGAAGCACGGCGCGATCTGGAAGTAGCGATCGAAGCCGGCGACCATCAGCAACTGCTTGAACTGCTGCGGCGCCTGCGGCAGCGCGTAGAACTTGCCCGCGTGCAGGCGGCTCGGCACGAGGTAGTCGCGCGCGCCTTCGGGCGAGCTCGACGTGAGGATCGGCGTCTGGAACTCGAGGAAGCCCTGCGCCTGCATGCGCTGGCGGAGGCTCGTGATGATCCGCGACCGCAGCACGACGTTGGCGTGCACCTTCTCGCGGCGCAAATCGAGGAAGCGATAGCGCAGCCGCTGATCCTCCGGGATCTCCTGCACGCCGGCGACCTGGAACGGCAGCGGATCGGCCGTCGACAGCACGTCGAACGTATCGATCACGACTTCGACGTGCCCGGTGGGCAGCGCAGGATTCACGTTCTCCGCGTCGCGTCCGACGACGCGGCCGGCCACGCTCAGGACCGTCTCGAGTTTGGCCGTCGACACCGCCTCGAACGCAGGCGATTCCGGCGTGACGACGCACTGCGTGATGCCGTAGTGATCGCGCAGGTCGACGAACAGCAAGTGGCCGTGGTCCCGCTTACGATGGATCCAGCCGGCCAACCGCACCGTGCGGCCGATGTCCTCGGGCCGCAGAGCGTCACACGTCACGGTCCGATAGGGATTGACTCGTTCACTCACCTGGCGCTCTACTCCGTCTCTCGTCGTTGGCTGTCGATGTACTCGAACACGCCGGCGCGCGGCACCGTCGTCTGGCTCGCCGTCCGCATGTTCTTGACGCTCACGGTCCCCTGCGCGCGCTCGTCGTCGCCGGCGAGCACGACGAAGGGATACCCCCGGCCCGAGGCATATTTGAACTGCCGGCCGGGCTTGCCCGGCTCGGGATAGACGTCAACGCGCAGCCCGCCCGCGCGCAGCATCGCGGCCAGCGCCAATGCATCGGCCCGCGACGGCTCGTCCCAGAGCGCGACCATGACGTCCGCCGGCGCCTCGCCCACCGACGCCGGAAACATCCCGCGCTCGGTCATGACGACGATCAGCCGTTCGAGCCCGAGGGAAAAGCCGCAAGCGGGCACGTCGCGGCCGAGAAACATGCCCACGAGGTGATCGTACCGGCCGCCGCCGCCGAGACTGCCAGCCAGATCCGGCACGGCAATCTCCATGATGGCGCCCGTGTAGTATGACAGCCCGCGCGCGAGGCCCGGATCCAGCCGCAGCCGTCCGGCCGCCGGCGTCGCCTCAGCCAACGCATGAATGGTCGTCACCGTGTCGAGCGCGTCGGCGCGATCGCCGAGCGCGGTCGCGAGACGCGCACGGACCGCATCGAACGATTCGCCTGGGTCGGACGCAAAGAGTGCGAGGCATGCGCGCGCGACGTTCGGATCGATTCCGCGCGACGCAAGCTCCGCGGCCACGCCGTCGGCGCCAATCTTGTCGAGCTTGTCGAGCGCGACGAGCGCGTCGGTTTCGAGCGAGGACGGCACGCCCGCGGTCGCGAGCAGCGCCGCGAGCAGACGTCGATCGTTCAGCCGGATGTGAAAGTCCGCGAAGCCGAGCGTCGCAAGGACCTCGCTGACGGCCGCGATGACTTCAACTTCGACGACCGGAGACGTCGATCCAAGCGCGTCGACGTCGCACTGATAGAACTCGCGGAAACGGCCGCGCGCCGGCCGGTCCGCGCGCCACACGGGTTGAATCTGGTAACGACGGAAATACTTCGGCAGCGTGGCCTGATGCTCGGCGACGACGCGCGCGAGCGGCACGGTCAGGTCGTAGCGCAGCGCGAGGTCGGCCTGGCCGCTGGCTTCGTGGTCGCCACGCTTGAGAATCTTGAAGATGAGCTTGCCGCCCTCTTCGCCGTACTTGCCCATGAGCGTCTCGATGTTCTCGAACGCGGGCGTCTCGAGCGGTTCGAAGCCGTAGCGCTCGTACACGCGGCGCACGACGCCGATGACGTGCTCGCGCCGGCGCACGTCGGCGGGCAGAAAGTCGCGGGTCCCTCGGGCGGGTTGTGTGGCAGACATAACGGTCCGG
>CALFMR010000056.1 GCA_937880585.1 uncultured Acidobacteriota bacterium | reverse complement strand
GGAACGCGCATTCGCGGAAGACCCGGCGCGACGCGTCCGCGGACTGCGGGCATGGGTCACCAACGAATACGCCCACGACGGCCTGCGCGCCGACGGCGAGCGCATCCTGGGTCGCCTGCTCGACTTGGTCCGCGGCCGGGCTTAGGCCGCTCGGGCCACACTCAATCAGTTTATTGACGCAACAGCCGCGTCGCCCGCCGCTTTAGCGTCTCTCACTGTTCGAGACCGGCCACGAAGAGCCGTTCGTGACAGGCTGCTTTCAGGCAGCACATGTCGGGATCGAGCGTAGACGATGAGCGATCCGAGGACGATGGCGTCGGTCCGGAAGCTGCGATGGACCTGGTAAGCCGACTGCCTAGTATTGGTCAGTCGAGCGGCAGCGGATTTGGAGGGTGAGATCCCCTCCTGCCTGGAACTTCAAAGCCGGGCCCGGATGACTGGTTGATGAATCCGATGCCGTCCCCGCAGGTCGGGTCGAGATCGCAGACAGATCTTTCGACGAGTACGCAACCCACAGACGACTTCGGAGGTCGATGATGCGTGGCGGAGGACCTAGGGCCTTGGGACCGGCACCATCCGGCCCTGGGCGGGTAGAGGCAGACGGACGACGAAGGTGGTGCCAGTTCCCGGCCCCTCGCTCGAGACAGCGATGCTGCCGCCGTGCAGCGTGACCAGGCTGCGGGTCAAGTTGAGGCCGATGCCGAGCCCGCCTTGGGAACGTGGACTTGCTCGCTCCACCTGCGTAAACAGATCGAACACGCTCGCCAACATTGCGGGCGGGATTCCAATGCCGTTGTCGCGAATTGTGATGACAGCCTCGTCGCCTTGGCGCCGTGCGCTCAACTCGATTCGGCCACCCGCGTCGGTGTACTTCGCCGCGTTGTTGAGCAGATTGACGAACACCTGGGTGAGGCGTACGGGATCAGCGACGAGCGTCAGGGGCTCGGCAGGCAGATAGACGTCGAGACGATGACCAGCCGCGTCGATTACGGCGCGGCTCGCTTCGACCGCGTGCTCGACGACGATCGCGAGCGTCACCGGCTCCCGCCGAAGATCGATCTTGCCCTTGCTGATGCGCGACACCTCCATCAAGTCGTCGACCAGCCGAGCCAGATGGTCGACCTGGCGCTTCATGAGCGCGTCGAGGCGTGTGGCCGTTTCCTGGGCGGGCGACCGCGCCGCCGCATAGAGCGCATTGCGCAGCGTCGCAATCGGATTTCGCAGCTCGTGGGCGAGGGTGGCCAGAAACTCGTCCTTCCGACGATCCGCCACCGCGAGCGCCTGCTCGACCTCGCGCAAGCGCGTGGCATCGTAGTAGTGGCAGACAACCCCGAAGTCACCGTCCGGCAGCGAGATGCGGTCGATCTGCCAGTCGTGCGACTCCACGGCGTCGACATTGCCGCGCCGCTCGGTCATATTCGGCGCGTGGTACGCCTCACCCGTGGCCAGCGTGTGGCGGAAACGCCCGATTGCCTCGCTGGCGAACGGCTCCGGCCAGACGATGCGCAGGATTTCCGCGAAGTCGCGCCCGATCAGCGGCTCGATGCCGGCCAACAACCGGCCCGCGCCAGCGCTGAGCCGCATCAGCCGGAAGCGGGAATCGACGATGTAGACACCAAACGGCGAATTCTTGATCAGGCGGTCGAAGGTCTCGGCATTGCGCCGGAGTTGTTCCTCTGCCTGCTTGCGATCGCTGATGTCTTGCGCGAGTCCGACCAGACGACGCCCGTGCGAGCTCTGCTGCACCTCGGCCTGCGAGAGGATCCAGCGCACCGAGCCGTCGGGCCTCGGGATCCGCAGCTCGACCTTGAACGGCTCGCCGTCCTCCTTCGCACTCCGAATCGCCGCCCCCACTGCCGGGCGGTCGTCGGGATGCACGGCCGCGAGCGCACGCTCGTGGCTGATCGGTGTGCCGGCCGGGATGCCGTGCAGGATCAGCGCCTCGTCGCTCGCGACGAATCGCTCCGTCGCGAAGTCGAGCTCCCATGCGCCGGCGTTCGCGGCTCGCTGGGCGAGTCTCAGAAGAAGCTCCCTTTCGCGCAGCGTTTCCTCGGCGTGCTTGCGCATCGTCACGTCGCGCGCGATCTTCGCTGCGCCGATGACTTCGCCACGTTCGTTGCGAACCGAGGACGTGGTCAAGGCAACCTCGATCCGGCTGCCGTCCTTCCGACAGCGGACGGCTTCGTACGATGGAATCGCCTCGCCGCGCAGCACGCGTTGTAGGTTGCGGCCCTCTTCGGCGTGACGGTCTGCGGGGATGAGCAAGGTGACGGAGCGGCCTACCGCTTCGGCTGCGCTGTAGCCGAACAGCGACTCGGCGCCATGGTTCCAGCTGACGATGAGACCGTCGCGATCTGTGCCGATGATCGCATCGTCGGAAGACTGCACGATGGCGGCAAGCCGCGCCTGGGCTTCTTCGCCAGCGATGCGGGCCGTGATGTCCCGCACCGCTGCGACGACATGCATCCCATCAGCTGTCTGCAGCGGACTCAAGCTCACCTCGATCGGGAACTCGGTGCCGTCCTTTCGCAATGCGACCAACTTCCGGCCATCGCCCATCGCGCGGCGGCTTGCCGCGGCGATGAACGCCGCTCGGTGCTCGGCGTGAATTCCGCGAACGCCCGACGGGAGGAGCGTCTCGACGGGCCGCCCGAACAACTCCGCGCGCGGATAGCCGAACAGGCGTTCCGCCTGCAGGTTCACGCGCGCGATGCGGCCGTCCGGGTCGACCGTGATGGTGGCGTCGGGGGCGGCCTCGAGAAGCGCCTGAAGCTGTTCACCGGCGCGCACCCGATCCGTAATGTCGAGGATCGTGCCGACGAGCCGCGTGGGCCGCTGGTCCGCATCGCGGACGATCTGGCCCATATCGTCAACCACGCGCCAGGAACCATCGCTGTGGCGGACCCGGTAAGAGAATCGATACGTACTGCAGCTGCGGTTCGACAGACAGCTCTCAAGCTGCTCCATGTATGCGCTCAAATCCTGTGCGTGAACGCGCGCATGCCACCAGTCGCTGGAAAACTCAACGTCGGCCGCATCCGGGCCGATGATATTTGCGACGCCATACGCATCGGGCCGGGATGTCCTTCCGAGACGCACCTCGTACACGAGGGCGCGGGAAGCGTCGACGGCGCGGCGGAAGCGCTCGTCGCTTTCGTGCAGCTGGTCTTCCGCAAGCCTTCGTTCGGTGATGTCGGTGTGTGAAACGACCGCCCCGCCGCTTGCCGCACCAATCGGGCTGCAGTTCAGGATGAACCAACGTTTCTGGCTCGGCGAGTGGCACGGATACTCCAGCTCGTATTTCGGCACGGTCGCGCTGAGCACGCCTTCGATGCCGGCAAGGACGGACGATGCCAGTCCGTCCCCTGACGCCGCCGCCCGTCGCACGACGTCGAGGTAGTCGGCGCCGATGGCATAGCCCTGGCCTTCATAGCCGTTCGCATCGGCGAAGCTGCGCCAAGCGGTGTTGACGTCGCAGATGACCCCGTTGCGGTCGAGCAGGGCCACGCTCGCCGTGAGCGAGTCGAGCGTTGCCCGCAGCAGTGTCTCGCTATGAAGGAGGTGGGCCTGCGTGCGAGCGCGCTCGTTCACGTTGGTCATTTCGAGCCTATCCCTTGAATGCCGCGTCCCTGGCGCACCGTCAGCAGGCGAAGGAGCCGGTCCGGGGCAATCGGATCGATCCCACCAACAGCACTGCCGTCATGCCGGGCATTACTGTCTTCGTGAACTGTGACCGTCGGGGGTCGACGCGACTTGATAAAGATCAAAGATCCCGGGTTCGCGTCGCGTGCCCGGAGAAGGTGTCGCCGAAGGCCCTCAGGTTGCAGAAGGCCGCCATACTCCGGCACCACGTCCCGAACGTCGGCGCAACCTTCGCGCATCGGGCGCAATCGCAATAGGCATGTTGACGCGTACCTCCGTCTGGCCCACATGTCAAACAGTAAGCGAGCGACCGCTGTAAGGAGGGCCGCCCTTCCGGACGCACTTCCGCTTTGGGTCCAGGCCGTGTGACAACGCAAGTTGGATGAGCCTTGCCCGGCACGTGGACG
>CALFMR010000055.1 GCA_937880585.1 uncultured Acidobacteriota bacterium | reverse complement strand
CGCTCGTGATGGAGCTCGTCGACGGCCCCACGCTCGCCGAGCGGATCGCGCGCGGACCGATTCCGCTCGACGACGCGCTCGCGATCGCGCGTCAGATCGCCGCCGCGCTCGCCGCCGCGCACGAGCAGGGCATCGTCCATCGCGATCTGAAACCGGCGAACGTGAAAGTGCGCGAGGACGGCGCGGTCAAAGTCCTCGACTTCGGGCTCGCGAAGGCGCTGGGGCCAGACTCGTCGAGCGCGATGGCGTCCGGCGATGCGGCCAACTCACCGACGATCACGACGCCGGCCATGACCGCGATCGGCATGATTCTCGGCACCGCGGCTTACATGGCGCCCGAGCAGGCGCGCGGCCGGCCGGTGGACAAACGCGCGGACATCTGGGCGTTCGGCGTCGTGCTCTACGAGATGCTCACCGGCCGCCGGCCGTTCGACGGCGACGACATCACCGAGACGTTGGCGTCGGTGGTCAAAGACCCGCCCGATCTCACGGCCGTCCCGCCCGTCGTCCGCCGAGCGCTGGCCCGATGCCTCGAAAAGGATCCGCGAAAGCGGCTGCGCGACATCGGCGACGTGTGGGATCTGATCGATGAGCCCGCGCCCGCGGCAAGTGCGCCGCCTCCGCGCGCGTGGGCGGACTGGCGGTCGTGGGCGCTCGCTGGCGCCATCGTCGTCGCGGCCGCGAGCGCGTTCGCGGTGCTCTGGCGGCGCCCGCTCGTGCCGTTGCCGCGCGCGGTCGAGTTCGAGCTGCTGCCACCCGACGGCGCACGGTTCACCCCGGGCCCCATGGCAACCGTCGTTTCGCCCGACGGCCGCGCCATCGTGTTCCGTGCGCAGACGGATGTTACGGATGATCCGGACCGGTCCTCGTCCTTATGGGTGCGGCGGCTCGATTCGAACACCGCGTGGATGTTGTTGCCGGGCACGGCGGAGGCTTCCTGTCCGTTCTGGTCGCCGGACAGCCAGTCGGTAGCGTTCGTCCAGGATGGGAAGCTTCGCCGTACGGCGATTGCGGGCGGATCGCCCGTGACACTGGCTGACGTGACCGGCCAGTGTCGCGGCGGAACCTGGGGCCGGGCCGGCACCATCGTGTTGAGCGATGACACCAAACTTGTCCGCGTCCCCGCCTCGGGAGGCACGCCGCAGCCGTTGCGCGCGCCGGACACGGCCCGACAGGAGCGGTTTCTCGAATTCCCACAGTTCCTGCCCGACGGCCGCCACTTCCTGTTCTACACGCAGAGCGAGATCGACGGGGTGCGAGGCACCGACGTCAGCTCGATCGACGCGCCCGCCGAGGCGACGCGGATCCTGCCAGGGGCGTCGGCGACGTACGTCGCGCCGGACGGCCCGTACCCGGGCTTCGTGCTCTGGCCCCGAGGTCAGACGCTCGTGGCGCAGCGATTCGACGCCGACCGCCTGCGGCTCGACGGCGATCCGGCGCTCGTCGTCGACAACGTCTCGGGCGTTGCATTCGGGACCGGTCTCGCGCTTTTCAGCACGTCCGATACCGGTGTGCTGGCGTACCACCTCAAGGGGACGACGTCGACGCCGCGCAGCACGCTGACCTGGCTCGATCGCGCGGGGCACGCGGTGGGGACGGTCGGTGATCACGAGTCCTACGGCGAGCTGGCGCTCTCGCCCGACGGATCGCGTGTCGCCGTGTGGCGGGGGGACAGCGCCGGCCAGAACTTGTGGTTCATCGACGTCGCGCGAGGCGCCAGCGCGCGACTGACCACCGCGGCGGGGATCCAGTCCTATCCCGTGTGGTCGCCCGACGGCACGCAAATCGTGTTCGCCTCCATCGGAAATGGCGGCTTGTATCGAAAGCCCGCTGGCGTCTCCGGGCAGGAAGCGGTGCTCCTCGGGAACGGTGACCGTAACCTGCCGCTGGACTGGTCCCGCGACGGACGGTATCTGCTGTACGACGAGGGGTCCACCAGGATCGCTGACTGGGATCTCTGGGTGCTGCCGATGGAAGCGAACGGCAAGCCGAGGCCGTACCTCGCGACGCCGTTCAACGAGATCAACGCGAAATTCTCGCCCGACGGACACTGGGTAGCGTACCAGTCCAACCAGTCCACGCGCTTCGAGATCTACGTCTCGCCGTTTCCGGATGCCGCGGTGGCGCCGGCCGCGCTCGTCTCCACGGCCGGCGGAACGTATCCGCGTTGGAGCCATGATGGGCGGGCGCTCTACTACGTCTCGGCCGACGACGAGCTGATGGAGGTGCCGGTCACGCCGGGCGCCACCTTCAAGGTGGGGACGCCGGTGCCGCTGTTCAAGCTCCCGCCGTTGCAGCGAGCGTTGCAGCGAGCGAACAGCACCACTGCCGGCGTCTGGACGTGGGACGTCACGGCGGACGGCCAGCGCTTCCTGGTGAACGCCGCGCCCAGTCAGGAGGGCGCCGCGCCCGCGCCGATCATCGTCGACACGGACGGGCGCGCGAAGCTGCCGCGCTGAGCCATAATCGGCGCATGGAGCCTGACGTGCGGCAGCGCCTCACGTCCTTCTTCGCCGAGGATCCTCGCGGCGCGATCGCGGCGTACCTGTTCGGCAGCGTCGCGCGCGGCGACGACCGCGCGGACAGCGACGTCGACGTGGCCGTGCTGTTCGACGCCGCGCCGCCGTCGGTTCTCTCCGCCCCGCCCTTCACGCTCGCCGGCGATCTCGAACGCGCACTCCGGCGTCCGGTCGACCTCGTGGTCCTCAACACGGCATCGGCCGATCTCGTCCATCGAGTCCTTCGCGACGGCCAGATCGTCCTGGATCGCGATCGCGCGCGGCGCCTGCGTTTCGAAGTCGCGAAGCGGAACGAATACTTCGATCTGGAACCGATCCGGCGTCTCTACCGGCGGCAGTCCGGCTCGGTCGAACGGCCCGCCACGCGATGACCGACCGCGATCTGATCGAGAAGAAGCTGGCGCAGATCGAGACCTGCGTGGCCGACCTTCGCCGTCTCGCGCGGCCGGCGGAGATCGATCGCGACGTTCGCGAGCAACGTTTCGTCGAGCACACGCTGCAACTGGCGATTCAGGCGGCTCTCGATGTGGCCTCGCACATCGTCGCCGACGAACGGCTCGGAGAGCCGTCGACCAATCGGGAGCTATTCGATCTGCTGAGGCGCGGTGGCTACGTGAACGATGCCCTCGCGGCGACGTTGCAGAACATGGCAGGCTTCCGCAACATCCTCGTCCACGGCTACGACACGGTGGATCTGGCCATCGTTCGCGACGTCACCGAACACCGGCTGGACGATCTCGTGGCGTTCGTCGACACGATCCGCGCGGCCCTCCGCGCTGACGATTCGACGACGTCCTGATTCACCACACCGCTCCCCGGGGCGATGGACCTGCGCGGTCGAGCCGCGGCATGGCCCGTTCCAGGAGTATGATCGCCGCGCTCCCCGCCCATGCCGCTGACGCCGGGCACGCGTATCGGTCCGTACGAGATCGTCGGCTTGCTCGGCGCCGGCGGCATGGGCGAGGTCTACCGCGCGCGCGACACCAAGCTCGGCCGCGACGTCGCGCTGAAAGTCCTGCCGCCGCTCGTCGCGAACGATCCCGATCGGCTCGCGCGCTTCCGCCGCGAAGCGCAAGTGCTCGCCTCGCTCAACGATCCCCACATCGCGCAGATCTACGGCTTCGAGGATTCGGGCGGCACGCACGCGCTCGTGATGGAGCTCGTCGACGGACCGACGTTGGCCGAGCGGATCGCGGCGGCGAGCGGACACCCCGAGCCCGAGCGCGTCAGCGCGAGGCCGAAGGACACGAATGCACGGCCCGCGCTTGGGAGCCCTCAGCCCAGTGGGCCGGGGGTGGGGCCCCGGCCTTTGCGAGAAAGTCGGGCCCCAAGCGGACTGAATATTGATGACGCTCTTTCCATCGCGCGTCAGATCGCCTCTGCCCTCGACACCGCGCACGAACACGGCATCGTCCATCGCGATCTGAAACCGGCGAACGTGAAAGTGCGCGAGGACGGCACGGTCAAAGTCCTCGACTTCGGTCTCGCGAAAGCCCTCGCGCCGGCCGGGGAGTTGAGTCCCGACGCGGCGAACTCGCCGACGATGAGCGCGCACGCGACCGAGATGGGGATGATTCTCGGCACGGCCGCGTACATGGCGCCCGAACAGGCGCGCGGACGCTCGGTCGACAAGCGCGCCGACATCTGGGCCTTCGGCGTCGTGCTCTTCGAGATGCTGACGGGGCGACAACTGTTCACCGGCGAAACGATCAGCGACACGCTCGCGGCCGTGCTGCGGCAGGAGATCGATTGGACGACGCTGCCGGCCGACACGCCGGTCACGGTGCAGCGTCTCCTGCGCCGCTGTCTCGACCGCGATCCGAAACGGCGTCTTCGCGACATCGGCGAAGCGACGATCGCACTCGACACCAGCGACGATCCACTGCCAACCGCGTCCGTCTCCGCGAGTGCCGCGCGTGGGACGAGACGCTTGGCGCTCGTCGTCGCTGGCGGCGTGCTGATGCTGGCCGGTGCCGCGGCCGGCGCGGGTGCGCTCTGGTGGTGGCACGGACGCACCGGATCGACGTCCGGACCGACGCTGCGACTCTCGATCCTGCCGCCCGCGGATCGACCGCTGTTCACGGGCGGAACGCCCTCGCGATCGCTGGCGATCTCACCGGACGGCAGCCGGATCGTCTATGTCGCCTCGGGACCGGATGTCTCGGAGACGGGTAGCTCACGGACGACCCAACTGGAAATCCGATCGCTCGCATCGAGGACGATCCACGACATCGCCGGCACGCAGGGACAGGGCGCCAAGCAGCCGTTCTTCTCACCCGATGGCCAGTGGGTGGCCTTTTTCACGAACACCGGCGATCTCAGGAAGGTCTCGCTGGCCGGCGGGAGCGCCATCACGCTGGCCTCGAAGATCAACGGCAGCCAGTGGAGCTTCGGCGTCTGGTTGCGAGACGGCACGATCGTGTTCAGCAGCGTCGACGGCCTGCACCGCGTCTCCGCGGAAGGCGGCACGGTGTCGACGCTCCTCGCGAAAGGCCAACAAGAGCAAGAGCAGGGCGCCATCGCCAGTCTCACGTCGACCGCTTCGGAGCACGCCGTCCTGCTCGAGTTCGTGAATCCGGGCAACGTCGGCGTCTCCACGGCCCGCATCGAGGCCGTCCGGCTCGACACCGGCATCCGGACGCTGGTCCTCGATCATGCGGCGTCGCCGCTCGTGACGCCTGACGGCCGCCATCTCCTGTTCGAGCGTGACGGGGCCTTGCTCGCCGCGCCCTTCGACGACGCGATGCTGGCCGTGACCGGTCCGGTGATCCCGCTCGTCGACGACATCGGCGCCGACACGCGTGAGATCAACCCGACGGCGGAATGGACGATGTCCGCCACCGGCACGCTGGCCTACATCGCCGCCACCGACCGGACGAGCGCCATGGGGATGGTCGACCGTGCCGGGACGTTCCGTCCACTCGCCGTGCCGCGCGGCGTCTACCGCCTGCCGCGCGTGTCGCCCGACGGGCGGACGATCGCGTTCACGACGACAACGCCTCAGCAGTCGGAGATCGACCTGTTCGACCTCGCACGAGGCAGCCTCGCGAAGCTGCCGGCCAGTGGATCGGAGAGCGCGCCGGCCTGGACTCCGGACGGGCAGGCCCTAGCGGTCACGGCCGCGACGTCGAACGCGGCGGGGATCGCCTTCGCGGACCTGACGGGCGGCTTGCGGATGCTCGTGACCTCGAAGGCCGGCGAGCTCCTGCGAAATGGCTCGTTTTCGCCTGACGGGACCGAGCTGGCCTACACGCGCCAGACGGGAAGCCCGCACGACATCTGGGTTCTGACACTCGGCCATCCGCCGCCCGTGCCGTATCTCGACAGCGCGGCCGCCGAGCACAGCCCACAGTTCTCGCCCGACGGGCACTGGCTGGCGTACGTGTCGGACGAATCGGGCCACGCGCAGGTGTACATCCACGGCTATCCACGCGGGCCTCGGTTCGTCGTCTCGATCGACGGTGGAGAAGGACCGGTGTGGCGACGGGACGGTCGAGAGATCTTTTTCGAAAGCGGATCCCTCAATGACCGGCATCTGATGGCCGCGGCCGTGACTCCCGATGGCGACCGGTTGCGGCTGGGCACGCCCGTGCCGCTCTTCGCGCTGCGGTCGGCCGATGCCAACGGCACGATCGAGCAATATGCGCCGAGCACCAACGCCGGCGCCGAGTACGACGTCATGCCGGACGGCCAACACTTCGTGATGCTGCGCCACGCGGAACCGCCCCTCGAGATCGTCGTCGTGCCGCACTGGCTGGACGGCCTCGCGGCGACAAGGAGCCGGTAGACCTCGCCCATGTCGCTAACGCCGAGTACCCGTATCGGCCCTTACGAGATCGTCTGCCTGCTCGGCGCGGGCGGCATGGGCGAGGTCTACCGTGCCCGCGACGCCAAGCTCAACCGCGACGTCGCACTGAAGATCCTGCCGCCTCTCGTCGCGAACGATCCGGATCGACTCGCGCGCTTCAGACGCGAAGCGCAGGTGCTCGCGTCGCTCAACGATCCCCACATCGCGCAAATCTACGGCTTCGAAGATTCCGCTGAGACGCACGCGCTCGTGATGGAGCTCGTCGAAGGCCCGACGCTCGCCGAGCGCATCGCGCCAGGACCACTCCCGGTCCCCGATGCGCTCGCTATCGCGCGGCAGATCGCGTCCGCACTCGACGCGGCGCACGAACACGGCATCGTCCATCGCGACCTGAAACCCGCGAACGTGAAAGTCCGCGAGGACGGCACGGTCAAAGTCCTCGACTTCGGTCTCGCGAAAGCCCTCGCGCCGGCCGGGGAGTTGAGTCCCGACGCGGCGAACTCGCCGACGATGAGCGCGCACGCGACCGAGATGGGGATGATTCTCG
>CALFMR010000054.1 GCA_937880585.1 uncultured Acidobacteriota bacterium | reverse complement strand
CGTGAACATGCCGCCGAAGAACATGATCTCGGTGACGAGGAACACCCACATGCCGAGCGTGGCCGCCTCGAACTGCTGCTCCATGCTGTAGAAGTGGTGCTGCAGGTGCGGATTGTGGGCGTCCGTTCCATGGACGCCGCCGCCGTGGCCTGCGGCCAGCGCGGGCTCGTGCGCGTTAGCCAACGTGAACCTCCCGGGTCGGGTGATAGTTGTAGGCGGGCTCGGTGACGACCGGATCCTGCTCGAAGTTGAGCGTCGGCGGCGGCGACGGGATCTCCCATTCGAGCCCGGTCGCGCCCCACGGATTGGCCGGCGCCTTGGCGCCCTTGAAGAGCGAGTAGAGGAGATAGAACGCCGGCAGCGCGTAGCCGATGCCGAGCACCGTCGCGCCCGCGGTCGAGAGCACGTTCAACACCTGGAACTCCGGCGGATAGGCGTGGTAGCGCCGCGGCATGCCCAGGTAGCCCAGCACGAACTGCGGGAAGAACGTCAGGTTGAATCCGATGAAGACGAGGACGGCCGACGCCTTCGCCAGGTTGTCGTTGAACATCCGGCCCGTCATCTTCGGCCACCAGAAGTGGAGGCCGCCGAGGTACGCCATGAGCGTGCCGCCCACCATGATGTAGTGGAAGTGGGCGATGACGAAGTAGGTGTCCGTCAGGTGGATGTCCATGCCCATCGTGGCGAGGAACAGGCCCGTCAGGCCGCCGATCGTGAAGAGGCCCATGAAGCCGACCACCCAGTAGGTCGTCGAGTCCCACGAGACCGCGCCCTTGTACATCGTCGCCGTCCAGTTGAAGACCTTGACGGCCGAGGGGATGGCCACGAGCATCGACAACACCGAGAAGACCATGCCGGCGTAGATCGACTGGCTGCTGACGAAGAGGTGGTGGCCCCAGACGAGGAAGCCGAGGATCGCGATGGCCAGGCTCGAGAACGCGACGAAGGCGTAGCCGAACACCGCCTTGCGCGAGATGGCGGCGACGAGCTCGCTGATGACGCCCATGCCGGGCAGCACCATGATGTAGACCGCCGGGTGCGAGTAGAACCAGAAGAGGTGCTGGAAGAGCACCGGGTCGCCGCCGACGGCCGGGTCGAAGATGCCGAGGTGCAGCGTGCGCTCGGCGAAGACCAGCAGGAGCGTGATGGCCACGACCGGCGTGCCGAGCACCATCACGAGGCTCGTCGCGTACTGCGACCAGACGAAGAGCGGCAGGCGGAACCAGGTCATGCCCGGCGCGCGCATCCGATGGACGGTGACGATGAAGTTCAGTCCGGTCAGGATGGAGGAGAACCCGGCGATGAACACGCCCATCGCCGCCAGACTGACGGCCGTGTGCGACGAGATCGAGCTATAGGGCGTGTAGAACGTCCAGCCCGTGTCCAGCCCGCCCGAGAACAGGACGGCCAGCGTCATGATCGCGCCGGCGATGTAGATGTACCAGCTCAGCAGGTTGATGCGCGGAAACGCCAGATCCTTGGCGCCGATCATGATCGGCATCAGGAAGTTGCCGAGCGTCGCGGGGATCGACGGCACCAGGAAGAAGAACACCATGATGACGCCGTGCATGGTGAACAGCTTGTTGTAGGTGTCCGACGACCACAGATCGCCCTCGGGCGTCAGGAGCTCGGCCCGGATCCCGGCCGCGAACGCCGCGCCGATGATGAAGAAGATCGTGATCGAGATCAGATAGAGGATCGCGATGCGCTTGTGGTCCTTCGTGAAGAGCCACGATTTGAGCCCATAGGGCGCACCGAGGTAGCTGTGGTTCGCGACGTCGACGTTACTGCTCATAAATCACCACACGGCACCGGATGAACGTGCAGGTCATTTGGCCGCCGGGGCCGTCCCGGGCGCCTTCAGCGACTTGATGTAGGCGATGAGCTCCATGACCTGCTCCTCGCTGATCTGGCCCTGGAACACCGGCATGATCGGCTGATATCCCCGCACGACCTTGGCGACCGACATGACGATCGACTCGTGCAGATAATTGTCGTCGGCGACGACGGTCGACCCGTCGGCGAGCGCCACCGTGCTGCCGGGCACGCCGTTGAGCACCGGTCCGCGGCCCGAGCCGTCGGACTTGTGGCACGTGCTGCACGCGAAGTCGTTGAACAATTTCTCGCCGGCCACGGCGGGCGACGCCGTCGAGGCGCCGCCGCTCAGCCACGTCTCGTAGTCCTGCGGCTCCATCGCGATGACCTGGCCGATCATCGCCGAGTGGTTCGTGCCGCAGTACTCGGCGCAGAACAGGTGGTAGGTGCCCGGTTTGGTCGCCCGGAACCAGAGCGTCGAGAGCTTGCCCGGCACGACGTCCATTTTCACGCGGAACGCCGGCACGTAGAAGTCGTGGATGACGTCCTCCGAGCCGAGCGTGACGCGCACGTTGCGGTTGATGGGCACGTGCAGCGTGTTGATCTCGCGCACGCCCTCCGGGTGCTGCACCTTCCACATCCACTGCTTGCCGACGGCGAACACCTCCATCGAGTCGCGCGGCGGGCGCGCCAGGCGGAAGAACAGGTCCGCGCCCCAGACGAACATCACCATCGCGATGGCGAAGGGAATGATCGTCCAGGTCAGCTCGAGCACGAGCGACCCGTGGATGGGCGCGCCGACGTCGTCGGGATGCTTCCGCCCGTACTTGACGGCGAAGAAGATGACCAGCCCGGCGATGAGCACGCCGAAGAACGCGCTGACCGCGACGAGGAACAGATAGAGGAGGTCTACCTCCGTCGAGATCGACGAAGCGCTCGGAGGCAGCAGATGAAAGGCAGTGGACATCTAGCGAGTACCTGTCGCGGTCCGATCGACCGCACTGACCTGCCGCCGATCGCGCCGCAGGTTCATGACGATGAAAGTGCCGAGAGCGAGGAGCGTCAGGATCGCGCCGATCCGGATGACGGTCATGATCGCGAAGCCGTACTTCCCGCTCGCCGGGTCGTAGTGGTAGCAGTAGAGCAGCGCCTGATCGACCACCGACCCGATCCGGTTGTCGCTCGCCTCCATCAGCGCGAACTTCAGGTCGCGCGGCGCGAACTCGACGCCGAAGAGGTACCGCGAGATGCGCGCCTCTGGCGTGAGCACCATCACGGCCGCCGGATGCGCGTACTGGCCGATCGACGGGTCGTACGTGTACCGGAAGCCGACGGCCGAGGCCAGCGCCGTGATGGACTCCTGCCGGCCCGTCAGGAAATGGATGCCCGCGCCGACGCCGGTCCGGTGATAGCGCTCGATGAACTCCTGGCGCTTGTCCTCGGCCATGGGCGGCGTCTCGCCCGGATCGATGCTCACGACGACGACCGTGAAGTCCTTGCCCGCATTGACGTCGAGCGTCTTCAACGCGCCGACGAGCCCGTTCTGGATGACCGTGCACAGCATCGGGCACCGGTAATAGGCCATCTGCAGCACGACCGGCTTGCCGTCAGCGAAGTACGAGCCGAACCGGACCGTCTGTCCGGTCTCGTCGACGAACGTCGCGTCGACCGGCACGGGCTGGTTCAGCTTCTGGTCGATGCCGACGTCCTTCAGGATCGGAAGCGGCGCGCTCGAGGGCACGCTTTCCGGCGCCATGGGCTGCTTCGCCTGGGCGTAGGCCGACACCACGGCCGCGGCGGTCATGACCGCGGCAAGGCCCGTCAGGCGCAGCACGTGCGCCGTCCGATTCGTGGCGTGCATCGACGTCTTCCTTTCTCACACCCGCGAGGCCCGGTCGCGGCCGGATCGTTCCGTCCGCGCGGCAGCCTCCTCCCGTCGCGGCTCCTGCCGCGCCGGGTCTGACCTTACTGCCCGGTCCCGGACGCGCCGGGCGCCGAAGCGGACGGCCGTGTCGGCAGGCCGCGCTGGAGCACGAGTGCCTTGGCGCGGTCGATCGGGATCTGGATTCGACCGGTGGTCGGGTCGATGGCGTAGGACGACAGAATGCCGTCCTCCTTCGCGCGAAAATCGTTGAGCACTTCCGGCTCGTTCACGAGCAGGCCGGGCGCGGGCGGATTCGCCGTGCCGCTGACGACGTGCCCGTCCTTGAGCGAGGGCGTCGTCACCGGCGCCGCGAGCGGCGCTCGCGCGACGTCGACCTGCTTCGAGTGGTACTCCATCAGGTCGAGCATCCCCCAGACCAGGCCTTCGCAGAGCAGGCCGGTGATGGTCAGGATGACGAGGAACCAGAAGATGCCGCGGTAGTTCAGCCCGTCGCCCTCGACGGCCGCCGCGGAGTGCTTAGTGTCCGCCATGAGCCAGTGCTTCCTTGAAGTACGGATCCTTGGCGGGGACGAGCGCGCGGCCCGCCAGGTTGCTCCAGAAGTAGGTGAGCCAGATGCCGCCCATGCCGATGAGGACCGCGAAATCGACCCAGGACAGCGTCGAACCGGTACGATGGAAGTCCGGCGCGGGCGCGATCATCCACGTGACGTCGATGGCGCGCGCGACGAGGAGCAGCAGGGCCACCCACTTGACGCGCTGCGGATTGCGCTTCAGGCTCCGCGACAAGAGCAGCAGGAAGGGCAGGACGAACTCGCAGAGCAGCACGACGATGCTGATGGGCGCCCAGATGCCCTGAAGCCGCTCGAGGTAGAACGGGATTTCCTCCGGCAGGTTGCCCGACCAGACGATGATGAGCTGCGAGACCTGGAAGTAGGCCCACAGCATCACGAACGCGAACATGAGCTTTGCCAGGTCGTGAATCTGGTCGGCGCCGAGCACTTCGGACATCGGCGGGAACTTCGCGAGGAACGACAGCACGAGGATCGTGAACGCCAGCGCCGAGAGCCCCTGGCCGCCCAGCGTGATGATGCCGTAGATCGTCGAGTACCAGTGCGGGTCGAGTGACATCACCCAATCGACCGACATGAACGTGATCGTCAGCACGTAGACCACGAGGCACGGGCCTGACAGCAGGCGGAAACGGCGATCCTGCGGCCCGGGCAGCATCGGCGGGTTCTCGTCCTGCTCGCGCGACCACTTGTTGAGGAAGTAGATGATCGTGCCCCAGATGGCGAAGTACGCGACGGCGCGCAGCGTGAAGAACGGGACGTTCAAGTACAGGGTCTTCGCCGCGATGACCGGGTCGGACGTGGCGCCCGGCCGCATCCACGGATAGAGCGTCGTCCGCGCCATCCAGATCGGGAGGAAGAGCACCGCGTTCAGCGGCAGCGTGCGCGTCGCGGCTTCCCAGATGCGCCGCGCGACCATGCCCCAGCCGCCGCCCGACAGGTGATGGACCATGAGGACGGCCATCGATCCGATCGTGAGGCCGTTCCAGAAGTAGAAGGCAATCAGATAGGACTGCCAGAACGTCTGGCCCTTCACGGCCAGCCCGATGCCGCAGAACACGAGGCCCACGACACCGAGGAGCAGCGACCGCGAGCGCGCGCGCGCGATCTCCTGCACGGGGCGGGCGCCCAGCAGGTTCGTTGCGGTCTGTTCGTCGAAGGTCATCGAGGCTCTCCGCTCTCACTCGGCGCGGCCGCCGGCGCCGCCGCGGGCGGGTTGTTCAGCTTGTTCATCTCGTCGGCCGGCACGTCGGCGGCCGTGGCGCTGTGCGCCAGCTCGAGGGCCCGGACGTAGGCGATGATCCGCCACCGATCGGCGACCGGGATCTGCGCTTTGTAGTCCGGCATGTTGCCGAAGCCGTTGGTGATCACGTCGAAGAAGTAGCCGACCGGCGCTTCGCGCAGCCGGTCGACGTGGTACGACGCCGCCTGGCGGTAGCCGCGCTGGACGACCATGCCGTTGCCGCTGCCGGTCCGGTCGTGGCAGGGCGCGCAGTAGATGTTGTAGCGCTGCTGCCCGCGGTCCATGTCGGCGGCCGTGATCGCGAAGGGGAAGACGTTGGCCACCTGGCCGTTGATCTTGCCGGTGTAGAGCAGTTCGTCGGCGTCGAGGTGGTCGCGGGCGACCGTGCCCTCGACGAGCGGGCGTTCCGAGGCGCCGTTGGCGAACACGGGGCTCGCCTCGAGCGGATCGTACCGCGGCGCGTCGTGCATGTCCTGGCGGCACGCGCCGGCGGCGATGATCGACGCCAGCCCGACCGCCAGGGGCCAGGTGCGCGCGGCTCGACGCGTCGGGCGCGCCTGGCCGCGGTCTGCGGTTCTCGTCACGTGCGGGTCACTCCTCAACGGCCACCACCTCGCGCGCATGGAGTCCGGTCAGGAACGCGCGCGTCTCGGCCTCGCTGAACTTGGGATCGGCCGCCTCGATCGCGAGGAAGAACTTGTCCTGGCTCGCGAACCGGAAGCGCGGCGCGTTGAACACCGGATGGTAGGGACTCGGCAGGCCGTTCAAGACCATCATCGTGATCCCCGCCGTGAACGCGCCGAACAGAATCGTCGTCTCGAACGCCGGCGGAATGAAGGCGACCCAGGCGTGGTACGGCCGGCCGCCGATGTTCTCGGGGAACGAGATGACCTGCGTGTAGTACTCCAGGCCGTAGCCGAAGAGCAGGCCGCAGATGCCGCCGAGCAGCACGATGGGCGACAGACGTCGATCGTGGAAGTCGAGCGCTTCGGCCAGCCCGTGTACCGGGAACGGCGAAAAGGCATCGGTCTTCCGGTAGCCGGCACGCGTCACTTCGCGCGCGGCGTCGAGGAGCTCGGGCGCCGAGTCGAATTCCGCGACGAGCCCGTAGAGCGAAGCGGTGGGCTGGTCGGCCATCAGTGTCCCTCCACCTGCGGCGCGGCCGCCGGCTTGTCAGACGTGACGAGCGTGCGCATCTCGAACACGGAGATGAGCGGCAGCACGCGGACGAACAGGAACATGAGCGTCACGAAGAGCCCGACCGTGCCGAACAGCGTGATGAAGTCCCACTTGGTCGGGTAATACATCTCCCACGACGAGGGCAGGAAGTCGCGGTTCAGGCTGGTGACGATGATGACGAACCGTTCGAGCCACATGCC
>CALFMR010000053.1 GCA_937880585.1 uncultured Acidobacteriota bacterium | reverse complement strand
GGGCCAGAGCACGGGGGGCGTCCGCATGGGCGTTTGCGCCGGTGCGTCGGACGGCGTCATGGGATGGCGGGAGACCGGCGGGGATGTGTGGAATGTGTTTCCAAGGGCCGCACGCAAGGCCTCGCGTTCGGCGGCGGTGACGCTCGTCAGACTGCCGAGCACGCGAGCCTCGGCCTGATGTGCCGCCGCCGCCGTCTTCAGCCAGGCGGACCGGTCCGTCGTGATCGTCCCCCGCGTTTCCCGGTTGATGACTTCACGGCCGAACTGCTCCCATGTCGGCGTGTTCGCGTTGGCGGCCTTCGTGTCAGGCAGGGCGGCCTGAAGGACATCTTCATCCACCTGATAGCCGTTCGCCAGCCACGCGACGATTCGCCAAACGGCGGCTTCGCGCACCGCCGCGCGATCCGATATCAATGCCGCGTGAAAGAACGCCGGGTCGTACGGCCAATCGCCCAGGTTGTTCCAGATGGCGTTTTCCGCAGCGGGCATGGTGACGGCGCGGACGTACGACGCGAACATTTGCGGCGCTGACGCAGGCTTGAGGCTTGCGTCGGCGTGCAGCGCCGGCAGCAGCCGGTACGCCTGATGGCCCAGTGCCGTGGTCAGCGCCGGCACCGCGTCCGTCACGCGATCGGGATGCGTTCGCACAAGCCACCACGCGTAGGCCAGTGCACCGGGAACGCTGGCGTGCGGCAGATAGCGATCGACAACTACCATCGCCTGCGCGTCGTCGAGGAGCAGAAGCGAACGGACTTGTTCGCCGGAGACTCTCGCGTTCGGCTCTACGTCGAGCGCATGCGCCAACTCGTCTTCGAGCGCGGTCGTTCTGAGCACGCCGACCTGGCGCGCCGCGACGATGCGGATCGCGGGATCGGGATCGGTCAGGGCGTTCTTGAGAACGCCCGTCATGTCGACTCCGGGCTGATTGGCGAGCAGGACGAGGCTGCCGGCGGTGAGCGGTGACGGAGTCGCCACAGCGGATTGCGCGCGCGGCCGAACGCGCGCGGTCAGAACGAGAACGGCGATGCCAAGACCGGTCAGGACGAGCCGCAGGCGGGAGGGCCGGCGTCGAGTCACGGCGGGAATTGTAGTCGACGAACTGGACCCGGCGGTCCCACGAACGCCACCCACGCGCCCGCTGTCGGGCACGTGGGCCGTACTGAATCTACCTAGGCGCCGAGGGGCGTCGTCTGCGCGCCGCGGCGGCGGGCGATCACGATGGCGCCCACGATCAGCAGGATGCCGAACAGCCCGATCAGCGGCATCACCGGGACGGCGAGGTTGGTGCACGTGATGGTCACCGTCGCGTCCCGCGCGCGTCATGGCCGATCGTCGAGCCGGTCCAGCCAGACACACCACGCGCACGCCACGGCCACGGCGATGCCCATGGTCACCCACGCGGGCGCGCATACGGCGACGCAGCCGAATGCGGCGGGTCCGCCGATGAGCATGAGCACGGCGACGACGCGCCGCGCGGCCCGCCGTGCGTGGACGTCGCCGTGCGTCAGGCGCGTGCGCGCGCGGGTCATACGCGGTCCTCGGTGAGTGGGACCACCTGCACGGCGGCATCCGGCACCGCGCCCAGGAACTTGTCGAGCGTGGACCCGCGCCAGAGCAGTTCCCAGCGTGACCGCGCCGTCTGTCCGAAGATGACGTGCGTGACGCCTTCTCGCTGCGCAAACGCGATCAGCCCTTCGGCTGGCCGCGAGGCCTTCACGCGGACGACCGTTGCGCCGAGGCGTTCGGCCAACCGGATGTTCTCCTGCAGCGCGGCCGCGTCGGCCTCGCCGATGCGGTCCGGCTGCTCGTGTGGTGTCTCGACGTAGACCGCGTACCACTTCGCGCCCAGCCGGCCGGCGATGCGCGCGCCCGCGCGAATCACGCGCGGGGCGAGCGCGTTCGAGCTCATGCACACCATGACGCGTTCGGGGATCATCGCGGGCTCGAGGCCTTCACGCGCCCGATCGGTCGCGGCCCGTTCGCCGACTTCGTCCGCGACGGCGCGCAGCGCGAGCTCGCGCAACGTCGACAGATTGGCCTTGCGGAAGAAATTGGCAAGGGCCTGTTCGACCTTTTCGTGCCGGTAGATCTTGCCCTCGCGTAGTCGATGGCGAAGCTCTTCGACCGTGAGGTCGACGTTGATGACCTCGTCGGCGCGATCGAGAAACGTGTCCGGCACCGTCTCGCGCACCCGCACGCCCGTGGCGCGCGCGACCGCGTCGTTCAGCGTGTCGAGATGCTGGATGTTGACTGCCGTGAGGACGTGGACGCCGGCGTCGAGCAGATCCAGCACGTCCTCGTACCGTTTCTGATGACGGCTGCCTGGCGCGTTCGTGTGCGCCAACTCGTCGATCACCACCGTGTACGGATGACGGCGGAGGACGGCCTCGACGTCCAGTTCTTCCAGAACGACGCCACGGTAGGCGACCTGGCGCCGGGGCACGATCTCGAGGTCGCCTATCTGCGCCTGGGTCTCCGCGCGTCCGTGCGTCTCGATGAAACCGAGGACGATGTCGATGCCTCGCGCGCGAAGCGCGTGCGCCTCCTGCAGCATCGCGTAGGTCTTGCCCACGCCCGGCGCCGCGCCGATGTAGATGCGCAGGCGGGGGCGATCCTGTTTCGCGAGACGCGCGAGTATCGCGTCGGCCGTCGGTCGGCGTCCGGAGGTCATGGCTCGTCACTTCGGCATGGGATGAGCGCGATCGAGGGCGAGGTTGAGCTCGAGGACGTTGACGCGCGGCTCGCCGAAGAAGCCGAGCTGACGACCGTCGGTGTGCGCGGCGACGAGTCGGCGGACATCGGTCTCCGACATCCCCCGCGCCCGCGCGACACGCGGCACTTGAAACGCCGCGGCGGCTGGCGAGAGGTCCGGATCGAGGCCGGACGCCGACGCGGTGACGAGATCGATCGGCACGGGCGCAGTCGGGTTGTCCTTCCGCGCGGCGTCGACACGAGTCTTCACGGTGTCGATGAGCGTCCGATTGGTCGGGCCGAGCTGACTGCCGCCCGAGTTCGCGGCGTCGTACGGCGTCGCCGTGGCCGACGGCCGCGGATGAAAGTAGCCGGGCGCGGCGAAGCCCTGGCCGATGAGGCGCGACCCGATGAGGGCGCCCTCACGCTCGATGAGCTGTCCATTCGCGCGGTCGGGAAAGACCATCTGCGCGACGGCCGTGATGCCGAGCGGATACGCGATCCCCAACAGCAGCGTCGTCACGATCGTCATGAGGCACGCGATACGCAGCAGGCTGGCGAACATCATGGGCGTCTCCTAGGCGAGGTGCAGGACGCCGACGAGGACGTCGATGATCTTGATCCCGACGAACGGCGCGACGATGCCGCCGAGCCCGTAGATGAGCAGGTTGCGGCGCAGGAGCGCGGCTGCGCCCGTCGGCCGGTAGCGAATGCCGCGCAGCGCCAGCGGCACGAGCGCGACGATGACGATGGCGTTGAAGATGACGGCCGACAGGATGGCGGACTGAGGCGTCCGCAGCCCCATGACGTTCATCGCACCGAGCACGGGATAGGTCGCGAGGAACATCGCAGGGATGATCGCGAAGTACTTCGCCACGTCGTTCGCAATCGAGAACGTCGTCAGCGCGCCGCGCGTGATGAGCAGTTGCTTGCCAATCTCGACGATTTCGATGAGCTTGGTCGGATTCGAGTCGAGATCGACCATGTTGCCGGCCTCTTTGGCCGCCTGCGTGCCGGTGTTCATCGCCACGCCGACATCGGCCTGCGCGAGCGCGGGCGCGTCGTTCGTCCCGTCGCCGGTCATCGCGACGAGCCTGCCGTCAGCCTGCTCGCGCTTGATGAGCGCCATCTTGTCTTCGGGCGTGGCTTCGGCGAGGAACTCGTCGACGCCGGCTTCGGCGGCGATGGCGGCAGCCGTGCGCGGGTTGTCGCCGGTGATCATCACGGTCGTGATCCCCATGGCGCGAAGTGCCGCAAATCGCTGCCGCATACTGCCCTTCACGACGTCCTTGAGATGGACGACACCAAGGGGACGGCTTCCGTCGGCCACGACCAGCGGCGTGCCGCCGGCACGCGCGATGCGATCGACGATGGCGTCGAGCTCGGACGGCGCCGTGCCGCCGTTGGCGGCGACGTACGCGCCGATGGCTTCGGCGGCGCCTTTCCGGATGGCGCGGCCGGCGAGATCGACGCCCGACATGCGCGTGTGCGCGGAGAACGGGATGAACGTCGCATCCTTGTCCGCCAGATCGCGACCGCGGAGACCGTGACGCTCTTTCGCGAGGACGACGATCGATCGGCCTTCCGGCGTTTCGTCGGCGAGTGAGGCGAGCTGCGCGGCATCGGCCAGTTCGACGTCGGTCACGCCGCTGAGCGGCACGAACGCCGTGGCCTGCCGATTACCCAGCGTGATCGTGCCTGTCTTGTCCAGGAGCAGCGTGTGGACGTCGCCCGCCGCCTCGACCGATCGCCCCGACATGGCGAGCACGTTGTGCTGAATCAACCGATCCATGCCCGCGATGCCGATCGCCGAGAGCAGGCCGCCGATGGTCGTCGGGATCAGGCAGACCAGGAGCGCGATCAACACGAACAGCGTCTGTGGCGCGCCCGAATAGATGGCGAACGGCTGCAACGTCACGACCGCAATGACGAACACGATCGTCAAGCCCGCCAGCAGGATGTTCAAGGCGATCTCGTTCGGCGTCTTCTGCCGTTCGGCGCCTTCGACGAGCGCGATCATGCGGTCGAGGAACGTGTGGCCGGGCTCGGAGGTGACGCGCGCCCTGATCCAGTCCGAGAGGACGCGCGTGCCGCCAGTGACCGCGGATCGATCGCCGCCCGACTCGCGGATGACGGGAGCCGACTCGCCGGTGATGGCCGACTCGTCGACCGACGCGACGCCGCTGATGATCTCGCCGTCGGCGGGGATGACTTCGCCCGCGCGCACGAGGACGACGTCGCCTTTCCGCAGGTTCGCGGCGGGCACCTGCTCGAAGCGGTCCTCGGCGAGGACGCGATTGGCGATGGCGTCGGTCCGCGCCTGGCGCAGCGTATCGGCCTGCGCCTTGCCGCGTCCCTCGGCCATGGCTTCGGCGAAATTCGCGAAGAGCACCGTCAGCCAGAGCCACGCCGTGATCTGGAGCTCGAACAGGAGATCGCCGCGCGAGCCGATGGCGTCCTGTACGAGCCGCCACGTCGTGAGCACGCTGCCGACTTCGACGACGAACATGACGGGATTCTTCGCCATCGTCCGCGGGCGCAGCTTGAGGAACGCACCGGCGATCGCCTTGCGGACAATCGTCGGGTCCCAGAGCGACCGGGCCTGCGTGTGTCCGTAAGTCGCCATCAGAAGACCCGTCCGCTCTGCATGAGGAAGTGCTCGACGATCGGTCCCAGGCTCAGGGCTGGGAAGAACGTGAGCGCGCCGACGATCACGATTACGCCGACGAGGAGCGCCGTGAACAGCGGCGTCGTGACGGGAAACGTGCCGAGCGATGGCGGTACCGGTTTCTTGCGGCTGAGGCTGCCCGCCATGGCGAGCGGCGGAATGATCATGAAGAACCGGCCGACGAGCATCGTCAGGCCGATCGTCGTGTTGTACCAGGGCGTGTTCGCGTTGAGGCCGCCGAAGGCGGATCCGTTGTTCGCCGCGCCCGACGAATACGCGTAGAGGATCTCGGACAGCCCGTGCGGGCCCGGGTTGAGGATGCTCGACGTCCCCACGCCTGGCGAGACCGACGCCACGGCCGTGAACGTCAGGATGACGAGCGAGAAGACGAGCACCGTGAGCATCGCCATCTGCACCTCGAACGCCTGGATTTTCTTGCCGAGATATTCCGGCGTGCGTCCGACCATGAGACCGGCGATGAACACCGACAACACGACGTAGACGACCACGCCGTAGAGGCCGGCGCCGACGCCTCCGAAGACCACTTCGCTCAACTGGAGATTCGCGAGCGGCACGAGGCCCCCGACGGGCGTGAAGGAGTCGAACCAGCCGTTGATGGCGCCGCAACTGGCGTCGGTCGTCACCGTGGAGAAGAGCGCTGTATTGGCGATGCCGAAGCGCACTTCTTTGCCTTCCATGTTGCCGCCCGAGGATCCGATGCCCGGCGTCTGGTCAGCGCCCGCCGCCGAGAGCAGCGGATTGCCGTGCGCTTCCGCCCAATACGTCACCGTCACCCCTGCGAGGCACAGCACGGCCATGGCCGCCCAGATGGCCCAACCGTGCCTCCGCGATCCCGTCATCGATCCGAGCGTGTAGGTCAGGCCCGCCGAGATCGCGAAGATGCCGAGCATCTCGACGAAGTTCGTGAGCGGCGTCGGGTTCTCGAACGGGTGCGCGCTGTTCGCATTGAAGAAGCCACCGCCGTTCGTGCCGAACTGTTTGATGATTTCCTGCGAGGCGACCGGTCCCTGGGCGATGACTTGCGTCGCGCCTTCGACCGTCCGCGCCGTGTCGTACGGTCGAAGATTCTGGACGACGCCCTGCGACACGAGGAACAGGGCGCCGACGATGGCGATGGGCAACAGCACCCAGAGCGTGGCGCGGACGAGGTCGACCCAGAAGTTGCCGAGCGTCTCTCGCTCCCGCTGCGCAATCCCGCGGATGACGGCAATCGCCACGGCGATGCCCGTCGCCGCTGACACGAAGTTCTGGTACGCGAGGCCGGCCATTTGCGTGAGATAGCTCATGGTCGACTCGCCGGCGTACGCCTGCCAGTTCGTGTTCGTCGCAAACGACGCAGCGGTGTTGAAAGCGAGGGCGGGCGCGACGCCGCCGAACCGCTGCGGATTCCAAGGCAGCACGCCCTGCAGGCGCTGCAGGGCGTACAGCACGAGCATCGACACGCCGCTGAAGAGCAGCACCGCGACGGCGTACTCGGTCCATCGCATCTCGCGGCGGCCGTCGACGCCCGTGACGCGATAGATGAACCGTTCCGTCGGCCCGAGCAGCGGATCGAGCCATGTGTGCTGGCGCGTGAACACGCGCGTCATGTACGCGCCGAGGAGCGGCGTCACGGCGAGGATCGCCAGCAGGAAACACGCGATCTGCAGCCAGCCGTTCGTCGTCACGTCAGAACTTCTCCGGTCGCAGCATCGCGACCATCAGATAGGCCAGCATCACGAGGCTGACGATCACGCCGATCGCCGAATCCATCCCCATGGGGCACCTCACCGCATCAGGCGATCGCAGAACGTCACGTACGCGATGGCGACGGCGAAAAAGAGCACCGACAAGCTGACGAACACGAGATCGAGCACCGCGCACCTCTCGAACCGCCCGGCATCTGCAGCCAGGATAGGAAGGAGGGACTTGAAACGGGCTCAAAGGTGGCTGAAGAAATCCTGAGAACGCCCGGCGGCGGGCGCCGCGTGCGGTGGACCAGGACGGACGCGTTGACGCGTCAGATGCGTTGCGGCGGCGTGGATTCGTCGGTGACGAGGCGGTAGCCGACCCACGGTTCGCTCAGGAGGTATTGAGGCGAGGTCGGATCGGGTTCGATCTTCCTGCGGAGTTGCGCCACGAGCGTCCACACGTGCTCTGGCTGCTCGACGGCGTGCGGTCCCCAGATGGCCTTGAGGATCGCGCGGTGCGTCAGCACGCGGTCGTGGTTGCGCGCGAGGAGCGCGAGCAGTTCGAACTCCTTCGGCGTCAGCCGAATCTCGATGTCGCCGCGGACTACGCGCCGCCGGTCGTAGTCGATCGTGAACGGCCCCATCTCGAGCCGCCCGCTCGTCGCGTCGTCGTCTGCACGGACGCGGCGCAAGGCCACGCGGATGCGCGCGAGCAGTTCCTCGGGGCCGAAAGGCTTCGTCACGTAGTCGTCGGCGCCCAGATCGAGCGCATCGACTTTGTCGGACTCGGCACTCCGCGCCGAGAGCACAATGATGGGAACCGCCGACGAGGCGCGGAGGCGGCGGCAGACTTCCGTCCCGTCGAGATCGGGCAGGCCGAGATCGAGGACGACGAGGTCCGGCTGTTCCGCGGCGGCCATCTCGAGCGCGTCGTGGCCCGTCGCCGATACGCTGACGTCGTAGCCGCGCGTCCGGAGGAGCGGACGAACCGCGCGCTGAATGGCGATTTCATCGTCGACGAGCAGAATGCGAGGACGCGGTTTCATCCCGGCTCCTCGTCCTGCGCTCTGATTTCGGCCGGCACGACGATGGTGAAGACGGCGCCGCCAGCCGGGTCATTCTCGGCCCAGATTCGGCCCTGTGCGGCGGCGAGCAGGCCACGTGCGATCCACAGGCCCAGCCCGGTACCCGACGCGCGCGTCCGAACCGCGTCCGAGCCACGGTAGAAGCGCTCGAAGACGCGCGGCAGGTCCGCGGGCGCGAGGCCCGGTCCATGGTCGTGCACACCGATCACCAGTCCTTCATCGCTCAGGCGCGAGCGGACGTCAATCGTCGAGGCCGGCGGCGCGTACTGGGCGGCGTTTTCGAGCACGTGCGCAACGGCGGCGGCCACGAGGCGCGGGTCCAGCCAGACGGGACGATCCGCCTCGACCTGGACGTCGACGGTGTGGCGGCGAAGCGCCTGCCCGATCTGATCGCGCGCGGCCGCGACAATCTCGGATGGATACGCCCAACGCGGCGCCGTGGCGACCGCGCCGGCGTCGATGCGCGCCATGTCGAGGATGTCCTGGAACAGCCGCGACAGCCGCTCGGCTTCCGCGAGAATCAGGTCGCTCTGCTCCTCGCGCTCATCGGGCGCGAGCGGGGCCGTCTTGATGTTGGTCGCGGCGATGCGGATGGTAGTGAGCGGCGTGCGCAGGTCGTGGCCGAGCGAGGCGAGGAGCGCCGTCTTCAGCTCTTCGCGTTCGCGCGCCCGCTCAGCGGCGGTCCGAGCCTCGAGCAACTCGACACGTTCGATCGCGAGCGAGACGACGCCGGCGAGCGCGTCGAGCGTCCCGACCTCGATCGGCCGGCCGACGGCCGCCAGCACGCCGATGGGCTTGCTGCTGGCCCTCAACGGGACGACCCGCACCGTCGCGTCTCCGATCACCATCGTCGTGTGTCCGGCGTACGTGCGCGCGTGCGCGTCGAACTCCAACGGGGTGCCGGCGGCGGCAAACGCCGCGTCGAGCTGGTGCGCGTCGAGCGACAGCGGACGAGCGCCGGCGCTGTGAATCTCCCATTGATCGTCGCGCGGGAGAGCGATCGCCACCGACGTGAGATCGAAGCGACGCCCGACGGCGCGCGCTAGCACATCGAGCGCGTCAGGGCCGTCGGCGACGACGAGCACGTCGCGGCTCAGGTCGAACAGCCGCGCGAGCTCGTCGCGCCGCGCCACGGCTTCGTCAGTGCGGGTGCGGGCCACGGCCGAGAGGTGGCTGGCGACGAGGCTCACGGTCAGAAAGGCGAAGAGGGCAACCCAGTTCTGTGGATCGGCAATCGTCAGCGTGCCGGACGGCGGCAGGAAGAAGAAGTTGAGCGCGAGCATGGCCGCGATGGACGTGACAACAGCGACCGCCAGCCGAGACGTGGCCGCGATGAGCAGGACGACGAGCAGAAACGTCGTCGACACGGTCGCCGTGTTCGACTCGTGGAGCACGCGGGCGTAGACGAGCGTCACGGCCGCGATTGCGGCCAGCCCGGCGATGAGATGCGCCACATCGAGTCCCGCTCGATCGCGCGAGGCCATGGGCGCGGAATGTAGCACGAAGCGAGGGAGCCTCTCGGATGGCGAGTCGCGTCAGCGTCACATTCGTGCGTCGCGATCACGCGAATGGATGGCACATCGTCAGCGATCAGAGCGCACGACGTACAACCGTCGCTCGCCGCTCGTTTCCAGTTCCACCACCGGCAGCGACGTGACGTACTGCTGGAGATCGGCCGAGGCGGTCGTGGTGTTGACCACGACGTAGCGAATGCCGAAGCGCGCGAGGAATGCGTTCGCGGTGCTTCGGCTCGCGTCGAGGAGCTCCGGTTCGACGACCTCGCCGGCCGAGAGCCGAAGCAGCACGCTGAGGAACGGCGACCGCTCCAGGCGCGGCAGGAGCGTGGCCGGCAACCGCGCGACGAAACCGCCGACCATCGGCTTGCCGTGCAGCGTCTGGTAGTAAAGCGTCCGCGGATCGAGTGCACCGATTTCGCCGAAGCCGTCTCGCACGCCGAGCGGCACGTCCAGGACCGCACCCGCCGGCAGCGCCGCAAGCGTCGCATAAATGGCCGGACGGTCCGGCGTGTAGAGCGGAAACGGCGCCGGCAGGAAGTCCAGCAGCACGAGCGCGCCGACGACCGCCATCGAGCCGCGCCGCCGCGTCCACACGGACGTCATGCCGACGGCGAGCAGCACCGCCGCGGCCAGATAGACCATGACCATCGCTCGCCCCGGCATGCGCGCGTTGTCGACAATTGGGACGAATCGGACGAGTGCGGCCGGGAGATAGAAGCCCGTGTTGAGTCCACCGATCGTCAGCGACGGTCCCAGCGCCCAAATGAAGAAGACGACGGCGACGACGCGCCAGACAAGGGCGTCGGCGCGCCGCAGCCATGTGGCGCGCGTGACGACGAGCGCAATGACTACCGCGACGCCCATCCACGCGATGCTTTCGACGACGTCCATGTGCATCGCCGCATACATCTGACGAACGACCGCGCCCCACACCGGGTGAAATGGATTGCCGGCGACGAGACTGGCGAGGTCCACGCCTCCCGGCGCGCTCCGCCACCGGTACGCTTGCGTGGTGTAGTCGCCGTTCGTCCAGACGTGCCAGGCGCCGGCCAGGAGCGGCAGCGCGGCGACCACCGAGGTCACGGCCGCGATGGCGATCCATGGCAGGTCGGTTCCAGGTACGGCCGATGCCGCGACGCGCACACGCGCGACGAGTCGCCAGCGTCGCCACAGCCACGCCAGGCCGGTCACCCACGCGGCCGTACGCACGTTCAGGCCGTGCGTCGCGGAGATCACGATGGACCCGACATGGAACGTGCGGCCTCCCGTCACGGCAATCAGCACGGCCGTGACGACGAAGATTGCGGTCGTGAGACCAAGAGCCCAGTCCACGATCGTGGCCGCGTCGCGCGCCTGCTGCTGCGACCACGACACGTCCAGCCATCGCACGCCGAGCGTACACAGGACGAACACACCCAGATAGACGACGTAGTAGTAGTCCGTGTACGCCGTCGCCGCGAGCACGAGTCCCGCCAAGGCCGCGCGCGCGACCGACGGCCGTTCGACGAGTCGGAGCCACATGAGCGCGAAGAGTGGGAGCGGCCACGCCGACGTCAAATTGAAGTGCCCGTGCAGGTGCGCCGCGATGTACGGTGACGCCGCGAAGACGAGGCCGGCGACGAGCGAGGCCGCGCGATGCTTCGTCACGTGCCACGCCAGCAGGTACGTGCAGAAGCCGTTCAAAGCGAGCGACGCGAGCAGGACGACGTTTTGCGCGGTGATGATCGAGAGCGGTGCGAGCAGCGTGGCGCCGATGAAGGCCTCGAGCGGCGTGAACGTATCGAGCGCGAGGCTCGTGCCGAACGGATAGAACAGGAAGGACGTCTGGAAGATGCCCGCTGCGTTCGACGCGAGCGCGTGCCGCATCCACCAGAAATTCCAGAGGAACGTCAGGTTGTCGCCCGGCCCGTCGCCGGGCACCGCGGTCGTCAGGTGGCGGGCGAGCGGCCAGGAAATGACGACGGCGAGCAGCAGGAAGCCGGCACCGGC
>CALFMR010000052.1 GCA_937880585.1 uncultured Acidobacteriota bacterium | reverse complement strand
CCTCGCCGAAGACGTCACTCAAGCCGTTTTTCTCGCGCTGGCGACGGCGTCGCCAGCGGCGCTTCAGGGCGAGTGGCAGGCGAGTTTTGCCGGCGCGTCGAACGCGCAATCCGGAACGGCCAGCGCCACATTGAGCGACGGCGGCCGGTTTCTCCTGCTGTCGCTCGCGCGAAGTCCTGCTCCCGCGCCGTGTGCCAAGCCCGGACAGGTCGATACGGGAGTCGTGAATCTTTTCGCCACCTACCAGGACGAGCATTTGACGGCGACGTATTCCACATTGACCTGCGACGGGACGGTCGACGGACGAATCGACCTCGTCAAGGAATAGGGGACACCTCATGCGCGCAAGGCATCGTCTTGGAGCAATCGCGATCATCGGACTCGTGCTGGTCTCGGCGTGCGACAAGAAGAGTCCGACGGCGCCGTCCGGCGTCGACGCTTATCTCGGCGAGTGGGCGGGATCCATCACCAGTTCGAGCGCCGGCCAGGGGACGCTACACGTCTCGCTCGATCACCTGGATTTCCAGTTGCTCGGCACGTGGGCATCGACGTTCCCGGATGCGAGTTTCAATCAGACGGGAACGGTGTCGGGTCTTCTGGCGGAGGACGGCGTCAGCCTGATCCTCATGCCTGATGCGAATCCCGACTGTGCGGAAGGCCCGGGCATCGGTGGCCAGCTCGTCATGATCGCGCAGTTGGACGATGGACATCTGGTCGCCGATTACGGCGCGCTCGACTGCGCGGCGTCGAAGGGGCACATCGACCTCGTACGGCGCTGACGGCCGTGCGGTGCTCGGTGCGTCGTGGCGGGCGTAGAATGCGTCGCGCGCCCGGCGTGGCGAACGTGGTGTTTGGCGCGCTCGACACGAGCCTGCTGACGATGTTGAAGGACGGAGACTAGACGCCATGCCGATATCGCGAATGCAGATTCTGGCGCACCTGCACGATCAGATCGCGATGGGCGTGCCCATCGTCGGCGCCGGGGCCGGGACGGGATTGTCCGGCAAGTGCGCCGAAGCCGGCGGCGCGGACCTCATCGTCATCGACAACTCAGGACGGTTCAGGATGGCCGGACATGGGTCGCTGTCCGGCGTGCTGGCGTATGGCGACGCGAACGCGATCGTGATGGACATGGCGCGCGAGGTCCTGCCGGTCGTGCGCAAGGCGCCCGTCCTTGCCGGCGTGAACGGCACCGATCCGTTCCGGCTCATGGACGTGTTCCTGGCGGAGGTCAAACGCGTCGGATTCGCGGGCGTGCAGAACTTTCCGACGGTCGGGGTCATCGACGGCGTGTTCCGCCAGAACCTCGAAGAGACCGGCATGAGCTACGCGAAGGAAGTCGAGATGATCGCCCTCGCGCACGCGATGGATCTGCTCACGACGCCGTACGTGTTCGACGAAGCGCAGGCGCAGGCGATGGCGCGGGCGGGTGCGGACGTGCTCGTCGCGCACATGGGCCTCACGGCCAAAGGACTCGTCGGCGCGCGCACGGCCAAGACGCTCGATCAGTGCGTGGGTGAGATCCAGAAGATCCACGACGCCGCCAAAGCCGTGCGATCCGACGTCCTCGTGATCTGTCACGGCGGCCCGATCAGCGAGCCGGCCGATGCCGCCTACATCCTCGAGCGTACGCGCGGCGTCGTCGGCTTCTACGGCGCGAGCAGCATGGAGCGGCTGCCGGCGGAAACGGCGATCATCGAGCAGGTGCAGCGTTTCAAGACGCTGCCGATGCGATGACGAATCGATAACGCTGCGACGCGTCGTCCGCGCAGTGCGTCACGGCCGCGGATGCGCCGTGCCTTCGCTCGGCCCCGTGCGATGCCGTCCACGGACCGGCGCGGCGGGTGTATCGCCCTCCAGCCGGTACACCGTACCGGAATAGCTGACGAGGTACAGCTCTCCGGCCGAGTCGACGCCGAAGCTCGAGATCGACGTCGCGGCCGAGCCGAGCTCCGGCGTGTGCTCGACGATCGAGCCAGCCGTCGCTTCGCCCGTGCGCGGGTCGACGGTCAGCGCCACTGACCAGACGCGGTTGGCCGTGAAGTCGGCGAAGAAGTAGCGTCCGACGTAGTCGTCGCCGAGCGCGCGGCCGCGATAAACGTAGCCGCCGGTGATGCATTGTCCTTCGGCGTGCGAGTACTCCCAGATTGGATCGTGGAGCGGCGCGGAGAACAGCGGGCGGCTGACGATGTGATCGTGCGCGCCCTCGCGGTTGCGCCAGCCGTAGTTGCGTCCGCCACGACCGCCCGGCTCGTAGTCGACTTCCTCCCACGCGCTCTGGCCGACGTCGCCGATGACGAGCGCACCCGTGCCGCCGCGTCCCGTGTCGAAGCTCCAGCGCCACGGGTTGCGCATGCCGACGTCCCAGATCTCCGGCCGCACGCCGTCAGAGTGCGCGAAGGGGTTCGACGCCGGCACATCGAATCCCTCCGGGTCGTCGTCGCCGACCGAGACATCGAGGCGCAGCATCTTGCCGAGGAGCTCCTGCGGATTCTGCGCTCGCGCGCCCGGGTCGTCGCCCGAGCCGCCGTCGCCGAAGCCGACATACAGGTAGCCGTCGGGGCCGAAGATGATGTTGCCGCCGTTGTGATTGGTGAACGGCTGTCGGATGAAGCGTTCGCCGGTCGACCATTGGAGGTCGAAGCGGCTCGCGGGATCCAGTCGCAGCGGATCGGACGAGGCGCGCGTGAACCGCGCGATGACCGAGTTGCCGGCGCGATTCGTGAAGCTGAGAAACACGCGGCCGCTTTGCGCGAAGTCCGGCGCGAAGGCGAGGCCAAGCAGCCCTTGTTCGCCGCCGAAGGCGATGTCGTTCGAGAGATCGATCAGGTCGACCGTTTGCAGGACGCCGCGCTTCAGCACGCGGACGCGGCCGCCTTGTTCGACGATGACCTGGACGTCGGCATCGGCGGGATCCTGGACGAACGCAACGGGTTGACTGAGTCCGGATGCGACGGCAGCCGCGTGCAGCTGCGCGCTCGCCGAGTGCGGCAGGGCAAGCGCGGCGAGCGTGCCGATCGCGAAGATGATGACGGCGGGAGTGAGACGCGGCATGGACGCCCTCCGAAGCGAGAGTCAGCCGCGTGAGAGCCGCGCGGCGGTGGACGAGACGAGTTCGACGGCGTACGCGAGCGTGTCGGAGCGCCACCGCGTCGAGGGAGGGCAGAACGCATCGACCAGACGACGCTTCGCCTGGATCGTACACGCGGCGTCCGGTTCGGCCCAGTGGTACGCCTGATTTTCTTTTCGCAGGCGATCGAGCACCGTGAGCGGGCCGTACGTCCCGAACTCGGCGTAGGCGAAGACGTACGTCGGCGCCAATTGCTGCGCGACGCACCAGCGTCCGAACCCGCCGCGCGCGTGGTAGCCGGCGGCGCGAGCGTTGGCCGCCGACAACGCGTCCGGTCCGAGCCAGCGCGTGAACGCGGCGGCGAGCGCGTCGTCGACGGGGAAGTCGACGAGCAGGTGACACGCGCCGTGCTCGCCGAGGCCGGTGTGCAGATCGAGGTGTACGACCGCCGGCGCGCCATGCGTCCACACCGGCAGCTGCTCCGCCAGAATCTCGTGCGGCGCTGACGGACGCGACCCGCCGAAGAACAGCCCCCGCGGAAAGTCGTACTGGCCGGTCGCGACCGCGCGCCGAAGCGCCGGCATGCCATGACGCGCGATGGCCATCACGGCTCGGGCCCGAAATCCATCCCATCGCGCGGGCGGCCGCCGCGGATTGAGCAGGCCGTCGAGTTCCGCATACGACGCGGGCGATCCGGCGTACGGCTCGTCGGGCAGCAAGAAGTTACGGTTGACATCGACGTTGTCCGCGTCGGTCCGACGTCGCCACGCGAAGCCGTACGGATTGATCGCGTGGATGAAGACGACGCGCACGTCGGGCGCGCCGCCGTCGCGCCACGTCTCGAGAAGACGCGCCTGGACCGCCGACCCGAAGATGCCTTCCACTCCGTGTACGCCCGACGAGACCACGAGCACCGGCATCGCCGGATCGCCAGGCGAGAGCGCGGCGTCGATCGTCAACGTCTCGCCGCGTGGACCCATGCCGCCGACCGCATGATTCTCGAGCCGCCAACCGAGCGCCGCCGCGGCCGCACGAAAGCGATCGCGCGCGTCTGCAAAATCAGAGACGAAGCCGTCAGCGGGCACGGCGTCATCATGCCATTGCCTCAGCGTCGGGCGCGCGCGTTCTTTCAGAGTGAAACGATCGGCGCAAACTGAAACCCTGCCGTTCGATCAGCCGCGCGAAAATACGTGGATCGGCGCGTCTCGAGTCCGGATCGGAAGTTGCTCCAGTGGATGGCAGGGTCGCCCGCTCGTCTCACGCCATTCCGGGTGAACGACGCCGCGGGCCTGCTGGTGCCATGAATCCGTACACCGTTCTCAGACTCGTTTGCGGGACTGCCGACGCGGCCGCGCTCGCCGAGCGGCTGTCCGCTTGGCACGACGCGATGGTCGCTCACGAGCGCCGGCGTCTGACGATGCCGTCGGCCAATTCGTGCGACGACGAATGTCCGCACGCCGAGGCGCGAGTGCTGTGGGCCGAGGCGCGCCGCGTGTTCGGCGCGCGTGCCGACGAGTTGCAATTCCTGCGATCGCGCGCCACCGCGACGTTGCCGTCCGCGCGTCGGCAAGCGATCGCCTAGCGGGCCGAATGCCCGCGATGCTGGACGTGCCGAGCACGTCGTATCCCTTGGAGGTTCCCATGACTGAAACCGCCGCGATCGTCGATCGCACGCTCGCCGATTCGTTTCCCGCGAGCGATCCGCCGGCCTGGACCGGCGGCGGTGCCGGCGTCCGGCCCGCACGCGCCGTGGTCGGCCGCGTCGAGCCGACGGACGTGTGGCGCGGGCTTCCGCCGCCGCTGCGTCCGCCCGCGCGCCACGGCTTCGTGGCGCTCGCCGGTGCCGTCGCCGTCGCGCTGCTCGTGCCCGTATTCATCGTCGTCCTGCCGTTCGCGCTGCTGGCGCGTGCCGTCATGGCGGCCGTGACGTGGGTGGTCGTGCCGCCGAGGCCGTCCGGATAGACCGGCTAGAATCAAGTTGAGGCGCGCATTCGCGCGCGGAGATCCGTCCATGTGGATGCGCGGCGATCAGGTTCGGCACTTCGACGTCACCTGCGTGGACGGCACGCGCGGCGAGTACGCGGCCTTCTGGCAGCGGCAGCACCTGTTGCTCGTCTCGCTGCCGGACGCCACCACGCCCGACGCGACCGCATTTCTCTCGGCGCTCGCCAGGCGCACCGCCGACATCGACGCCTACGACGTCCGCACCATTGTGACGACCGATCGCGTCGACGGCGTGCCGCGGCCCGGCGTCGTCGTCGCCGATCGCTGGGGCGAGATCAAGCTCGTCACGGGCGCCGCGTCAGCTTCTGAGCTGCCCGCGGCCGATGAGCTCGTCGAGTGGGTGCGCTTCGTCCAGTGCGCCTGTCCCGAGTGCGAAGGCGAAGCCTGGTGACCGATCACCCGGACTGGCAGCCGAGCGATCTCGCCGAGGTCCTGGATTTTCGTCCGGACCAGGGCATCATCCGTCTCCACGAACAGCGCGTCGTCATCCTCAGCGCCGCGGCGATGGGACTGCTCGCCAAGGAGCTCATCGACACGCTGGGACTCGAGACGGCGCGGCGGCTGCTGCTGCGCTTCGGCTATGCCGACGGCTATCACGACGCCGTGAGCCTGCGCGATCGGTCGTCGTGGTCGACGCCGCTCGACGGCCTGCGCGAAGGCACGGCCGTGCACCGGCTCGAAGGCATCGTGCGCGCGGAGATCGTGCACCTCGAACACGATCCCGCCGCCGACCGCTTTGATGAAGAGGTGCGCTGGCACGACTCGTACGTCGCCGAACAGCACGTTCATCATTACGGCACCGGCGCCGAGCCGGTCTGCTGGTCGCTCGTCGGCTACGCGAGCGGCTATGCAAGCGCGTGCCTTGGACGCGAGATTTATTTTCGCGAGACGGCGTGCGTCGGCCAGGGCGCGCGCGCCTGCGTCGTCATCGGACGCGACGCCGCGAGTTGGGGCGACGCGATCGCGTCATTGCGCGAGGATTTCCAGGGCGCGAGTCTCGGTCTCGAGGTCGAGCGCGTGCGCGATGCCGTGCGTGAGCGCCTCCGGCAGATCGGGCGGCGCGAGCGCTCGCTCGATCGCCGTGAGCGCGAACTGAATCTGCTGCGCGAGCGCGTCCAGCGTCACGCGGCCGATCGACAGTTCGTCGCCGGCAGTCCCGCCATGCAGGCCACGCTCGAACTGGCCGCGCAGGTGGCACCGCTCGACACGACGGTCCTCGTTCAGGGCGAGAGCGGCACGGGCAAGGAGTTCCTCGTCCGACTGATTCACGATCAAAGCTCGCGCGCGGCGGGGCCGTTCGTGTCCGTCAACTGTGCGGCTCTCACCGAAACGCTGCTCGAGTCCGAGCTCTTCGGCCATGTTCGCGGCGCGTTCACCGGCGCCGTGCGCGACAAGGCAGGCCTCTTCGAAGTCGCGAGCGGAGGGACGCTGTTTCTCGACGAAGTGGGCGAGATGGCGCCCACGATCCAGGCCAAGCTCCTGCGCGCGCTCCAGGAACGCGAGATTCGTCGCGTCGGCGCCGAGCGTGCCATCTCCGTCAACGTGCGCGTCGTCGCCGCCACCAATCGCGATCTTCGGACGGCCATCGCGGCGGGCACCTTCCGTGAGGACTTGTATTTCCGTCTCGGCGCGTTCGTCATCCGCGTGCCGCCGCTGCGCGAGCGCCGCGAGGACATTCCGCCGCTCGTGCACCAGTTCGTGCGCCAGGCGGCCGCGCGCGCGAAAAAAGACGTTACGGCCGTCTCGGCCGAGGCGATGACGACGCTGATGCGCTACGGATGGCCGGGGAACGTGCGCGAACTTGAGCACGCGATCGAGCGCGGCGTCATCGTCGCGCGTGGCGCCACGGTCGGCGTCCGCGAGCTGCCGCCGGAAGTGCTGCAGAAGCCGTCACGCACCGCGCCCGGTGGCGACCTCGACGTTCGCGAGCAGGAGCGCGTGCTGATCGAACGCGCGCTCGACCGCTTCGACGGTCATCGCCGGAAGGCGGCCGAGGCGCTGAAGATCAGCCCCGTCACGCTCTGGCGCAAGATGAAACAGTACGGCCTCGATCGCTGAGC
>CALFMR010000051.1 GCA_937880585.1 uncultured Acidobacteriota bacterium | reverse complement strand
ACGCGCGCGGTTCTCGCGCTCGACCCGGCCGACGCCTCGCAACTCGAGGCCGAACGCGACGTTGGACAAGACGTCGGCCCACGGCAGCAGCGCGTGATCCTGGAAGACGAATCCGCAGTCGCGGCCCGGACCGGTCACCGCGCGGCCGTCAATCGTCACTTCGCCCCGATCGGGCCGCACCAGTCCCGCGATCATCCGCAGCAGCGTCGTCTTGCCGCAGCCGCTCGGTCCGAGGACGGAGACGATCTCGTGGTCGCGGATCTGCAGATCGATCCCGTCGAGCACGGGCACGCCGGCGTCGGCCGCATGCGCGCGGTACGCGAAGTGGCAATCACGAAACGCGATCACACCGCGGCTCCAGGAGGCTGCCAGGGCGCGAGGCGCCGTTCGATCCGCGACGCGGTCTTCATGAGTACGATGGCTTCACCGACGACGATGACGACGACGGCGTAGACGGACGCGGCGTCGAAGTCGGCCTGGAAGCGAAGGATGAGGCCGCCGATGCCGGCGGCCATCAGGACCAGCTCGGACACGACCATGCCGGAGAACGCGCGTCCGAGTCCAAGCCGCAGCGCCGTGAGCAGCGCGGGCCGCGCGGCGGGCAGGATCACCCGTCGCGCGATCTGTCGTGGCGAGGCGCCGAACGCGCGAGCCATCTCGACGAGGCGCGGGTCGACGTCGCGCGCGCCGGCCTCGACCGTGACGACGATCACCGGCACGGCGAAGGCGAAGACGACGAACGCGCGTGTCCAGAGCGACAGGCCGGCGGCCAGGATGACGAGCGGAATGACGGCCGACATCGGCGTCACCATCAGGGCATCGAGCTGCACGGCGAGGGCACGCGCGGCAACGGGCCGGCGGCCGAGGATGAGTCCGAGCGGCACGCCCAGCACGGCTGCCGCCGCGAACCCGAGGACGAGCGCGGCATGGCTCGACGCGAGGGCGCGCCAGAATGCGGCCGAGACGAGCAGTCGCGCGAGCGCGGCTGCCGTGGCGGACGCGGACGGCAGCAAAAGCGTCTGCGCCGACCGTCCGAGGATCTCCCAGGCGAGCACGAGCGCCGCAGCCACGGCCAGCCGCCAGCGCCAGACGACGGGATCACGCGGCGGCATGGCGCGACGGTCCAGCGTACGCGCGGTCATGGTCCCGCCGGTCGGCTGCCGGTATCGGTGTGCGCCGTCGATGCCGGGTGTGCGTCGGAAAGGCCGAGATCGCGAAGCGCAGCATCCAGGTAAGACAGATCGGCAACCATCTCGGGCGTGAGCGCCGGCGAGAGCCTCGTGTGCCGCACGAGGAAATCGAGGGTTGCCTTCACCCCCTCGCGCGTCAGGCCGCCATTCGGATCCCAGGCTGGCAGCGCCATGTAGATGGGCGCGAGCGTCGCCCAGTCGGGTTCGGCGCCCATCAAGCGATTCGCCAGCGCGACGAGCTCGTCGCCGTGACCGGCGATCTCCCGATTGGCGGTGAGGCGCGCGCGAACGTAGGCGCGCACCCAATCCGGATGTGCGGCCGCGAACCGTGTGTTGACGTGGACGCCCGTTGTTTCCACCGTCGGCCACTCGCGCGCGAAGTCCGCCATGACCGAGACGCGGCCCGGCGCCAGTCGTTCGAGGCGGACCACGTCGGAAAGCTGGAGGACCGTGGCGGTCAGCGATCCCGACAGGAGGGCCGCCATGCGATTGGTCGAGCCCGGGACGAAGAGGACGTCGGGCCGCGCGTCCGGGCAGGCACGTGCCAGATATGCGCGCGCGAGTGCCGTGCCGGCCGCCGCTTCGCTCTGGAGCGCGAGCCGGACGCCGTCGATCGCGCGGCATCCCGGCTCGCCGGCGACCACGAGTCGATGGACGTCGACGACGTGATCCATCACCGTCCGGATCGGCGCGCCCTTGGCCGCTGCCGCCCAGAACGCGCGCGTCGATCCATCGGCGACGTCGACGTCGCCGCGCGCGAGGGCGTCGACGATGAGCTCCGCCGTGGGGAACGAGCGCGTCGTGACCGCGACGCCGGACTCCCGCAGCCGCTCGTGCGCCAGCTCGGACGCCATGTCGCTGAAATCAAGCGTGCCGGCGTAGCCAATGCGGATGCGCGGCGACGTCGCGATCGACGAGCGATCCGCGCACGCGCCCGCCGCGCCGAGGAGCACGGCCGCGGCCAGTCCGGTGACGGCGACTGCCGCGCTACGACGCATGTCGCTCCGTCGTCCGATCGACGTGCAGCGCGAGCACCTTGCCGGCGCGTGTCGCCCGGGGTTCCACGCGCGCGACGCGGATCGTCCTGGCCTCGCGCCAGCGGGCGGCCATCATCCGGCCCGCCGCATCGCCGCGCGCCAGCCCGTCGAGGAGGCGATCGACGACGCGCGTCTCGTCGACGGCGCCGACGCGCGGGCTGACGGCCAACGTCACGGTCACCATGCCGTCCGACTCGCCTTCGATCAGTTGATAGTCAGTCGGCCCGCCGCCGAACGCCGCTGGCAGCACGCCCTCTAGAAGGTCGACGAGGTCGCTGCCGAGAAAGTGCATGCCCTCAGCGGTCAGCTTCTCGTAGCTGCCGATGTCCTGGAGGTGTTGCGTGAAGCCGAGCGCCTGCCACGGACAGCCGCACTCGCGCGATGTCGTCGTCGCGTAGTCGCCCACCTCGACGTTGAGCATGACGGTGGGCGTCGATCGGATGAGCGTGGTGAGGAAGATGGCCTGGACCGCGCCGGCTGCCGACGCGGCGGCGAGCGGCCGCTGGAGGATGGCAACCTTGTCGAGGGCGAGGTGAACCTCGTCGAGTGCGGCCGGGCACGCGCAGGCATTGGCGATGCGGCCCACTTCCGACATGGAGTAGTGCGTGAACGCGCGGCAGCCCGTGCGTGCGAGGACGGCGGCCTTGCCCGGGGAGTACGGCTCGCCGCCCACGCGGAACAGGGAGCCGTCGATGGCGAGACCGGCCGCTTCGGCGGCGAGACAGACGCGGACGGCCGACGCCGCGTTCGTGTCGACCAGGCCGGGCGTGTTCGCCGCGCGACACGCCGCGAGCCAGGCCGCGACCACGTCGGCGCGTCCGACGGGCACGTGTTCGGGCGTCGGTAGGCGACAGCCGTGCCAGCGAGCCGTCGCGCCGGCCGCCGACGTGAAGAGCAGGTGCCGCCATTCGACGGCCGAGCGGACCGGGCTCTGCGAGAACCAGCGCGCGAAGGGCGCCCCGATTTTCGCGAAGCGCAGCACGGTCTTGAGTCCTGCCGTGCCTGGCGGCACCGGACGCCAGACGGCCTTCGGCCGATCGAGCAGCGTCAGTGCGGCGCCGCTGACCTGCTCATAACAGGCC
>CALFMR010000050.1 GCA_937880585.1 uncultured Acidobacteriota bacterium | reverse complement strand
GCCATGGCGTACCTCATCGCGCCTCCGCTCGAGTCGATCATCGGGCTCGACGCCGCGTGCAAGGCGGCGCGCACGACGCTCGCGACGTGGTTCGGCCCGCCGTCGGAGACCAACTTCGGCGGTGGTCACCTCGTGGGTGATCAAGCGGCGTGCGAGGCCGCGGCGGAGCGTCACGATCGCGAGCGGCAGGATGACGGCCGCGAGCGTGATGTGCGGGATGAGGATCGAGAAGTAGACCGTACGCGCGAGGCCCGTGCCGCGAAACAGCGTCGTGCCGGCGATCGCGTGGTGCGTGAGGTACGAGACGAGGAACAGCGACGAGACGACGAACGCGGAGATCATGCAGCGGCGGTGCGCGCGGATGCGCCGCTGGCGGATGAACCGCCAGCCGGCGACGAGCAGCACGGCCGATGTCGCGTTCAGCGCGGCGTTCAGCGCCGGCAGGTCATCGACCGACATCGGTCAGCGCTTGCCGATGGCCATGAGCGCCCAGAGCAGCGGCAGGTAGACGATTGATCCGTAGAACAGACCGCGCGCGGTCGCGAGCGTTCGCCGGCGCGCGAACTGGAGTGCCAGCAGGAACTGCGCGACGCCGAGCGCGAGCGATCCTACGGCGTACGTCGTATCGGCCAGACCGAACATGAGCGGCAGCAGACCCAGGGGAATGAGGATCGCGGCCCAGAGCGCCGTCTGCCGACCCGTGACGCCGCCATCGACCCCCTCGACGACCGGCAGCATTTTCAGCCCCGCGCGCGCGTAGTCGTCGCGGAAGATCCAGGGGATCGCCAGGAAATGCGGAAGCTGCCAGACGAACATGATGACGAACAGCACCCACGGCTGGGGCCCCGCGACCGATCCGCGCACGGCTGCCCAGCCGATGAGCGGCGGCAGCGCGCCGGGCACCGCGCCGATGATCGTCGCGAGCGACGTGCGCCGCTTGAGCGGCGTGTAGATCAGCGCGTAGGAGACGAGCGTCGCCAGCGCGACGAGCGTCGCGACCGTGTTCGACGACAGCCACAGAATGAGGAGACCCACCGCCGAGAACGCCGCGGCAATCGCGCGGCCTTCGGCGACGCTCATGCGGCCGTCAGCCATCGGGCGCGTTCGCGTGCGGTTCATCAACCGGTCGGTGTCGCGCTCGTCGACCTGATTGATCGCGGCCGCGCCGCTCGCGACGAGCGCCGTGCCGATCGAGACGAGCAAGAGCACGCTCCAGTCGATCCCGTCGCGCGTCGCCATGTAGTACCCGCCGGCGGTCGTCGCGACGACGAGCGAGTTGACGCGCACCTTGGCGAGCACGAGCACGTCGAGCCACTTCGGGCGCGACACGCCGTGCGCATCGGATTTCGGGTAGGCGAGGGCGTCGGGTTTCATCGGGCAGGCACCGCCTGGGTGAAGCGTACTCGAAATGTCCGCAGCGTGAGCACGAGCGTCGTGACGAGCACCAGGGCGCCGGTCGCGACGTGCAGCGTGTTGATGATCGGCTGCCGGGCCGTCAGGACCACGAGGGCGCCGAGCGTGACCTGGGTCGCGATTTCGAGCAGCAACAGCAGGGCCGGCCGCGTGAGCTCCGGATGGCCGCGATGCCGGCTCCAGACGGTCGCGATGTTCACGAGAGCGAGAATCGTGACCACGAGCGCGCCGACGCGGTGCGAGAAATGAATGGCAATCGGCGCCGTCCAGACCGGCGGCAGCAGATGGCCGAAGGCGAGCGGGAAGGTCGGAATCGCCAACCCCGCGCCGGTATGGCGCATCGTCGCGCCGAGGAGCACCTGGACGTAGATGAGCGCCGTGAGCCAGACCATGCGCGTGCGCAGCGACGCGTCGTCGACGGGCGGGCGCGCGGGCCGCAGCCACGTGGGCGACGTGACGAGCGCGAGCGTGACCGTGAGGCAGAAGAAGATCTGCGCGAGGCCGGCGTGGCTGATCGAGATCGGATCGGGCAGGAGGAACAGCACCGTCAGCCCGCCGAGCACGCCCTGCGCGATGACCGCGAGGAGCGCGAGCCAGCCGAGCCGCCGGACCCATCGTCGCGCTTCGACGCGCCACAGGAAGATGACGAGGCCGATCGTGAGGAAGCCGACCGCCGACGCGATCAGCCGGTGGCCGTGTTCGTAGAAGATGCCGCCCACCATGCGGTTGAGCGGGAACGCGAACATCTGGTAGCCGTAGGTCGTCGGCCAGTCCGGCACCGAGAGGCCGGAGCTGGTGCTCGTGACCATGCCGCCGGCCGTGATGAGCAGCAGCGTGGCGGCGGCGAGCAAACAGGTGTAGCGATGGAGCCAGCGCACGTCGTGGTTACTTTCCAGTTTTGGCGGCGGTGAAGGTGAAGGACGTCAACTGCGCCTGGCCCGGACCGACCGTCACGGTGGCCGTCTTCGTGCCGAGCGTCTCGTGCCACGCTTCGATCGTGTAGGTGCCGGGCGGCAGGCCCTCGAGCCGGAACGATCCGTCCGTCCCCGTCACCGCGAAGAACGGATGCGCGACGACGCCGATCCACGCGGTCATCCAGCGGTGGACGTCGCACTTGAACTCGACCATCACTTCGGGCGCGGTGAACACGTGCCGCTCGCGGCTGCCCTGCATGGGCTGGCCGTGGTTGAACGGCTGGTTGATGGTGCTCACGGCGTGCACGTTGTGGAACGTCGGATCCTCGTTGGTCACTTCGATCGGCTGGCCGACGCGGACGCCGAGCACGCGCGGCACGTACTCGCAGCCCTTCTGTTCGAGCGGGACGACGGCGGTCGGCGTGTCGAAGGTGTAGTCGGGATCCAGGCCGGCTTTCACGTAGACGAAGACGTTGGCGAGCGCGCCGTTGTTCGCGATGACGACCGACTGGTCGCGCGGCCGCGCGCCAACGGCCTCGACGCAGGTCGGGTCGCTGCCCATGTTGATGTAGCGGGGCGCGGGCTTGCGGCCGGTGAAGGTGACCGTGCCGGAAATGGAGCCGGCCGTCGCCGGATCGACGCGTTTGCCTTTCGGCGCGGGCGCGGGTGGAGGCGCGGGCGAGGCACAGGCGGCGAACATGGCGAGCGTACCGAGCAGGAGCGCGGGGGCGAGAAGGCGAGTTCGCATCGGGAGAGGGATCACATCGCGGGACCGACGTCCGCGCGTGCGCGTGGACGCTCGATCCGTGATTATCCCTGACTTGACCGTGCGCGTGCCACGACGCTAGGATGGGAAGTTCCTGTCGAAGACGCCGGTATCGTCTAGGGGTCAGGACACGTGGTTCTCAGCCACGGGACCGGGGTTCGAATCCCCGTACCGGTACCA
>CALFMR010000049.1 GCA_937880585.1 uncultured Acidobacteriota bacterium | reverse complement strand
GAAAATGAGAACTACAATCTGCGCGCGACGCTCGACCCAGTCAACCTCGTCCTTCGCGACGACGAGACGACAACGCCTCGGCTCGCTCGCGACAGCGTCCAGGATTTGGCGTCGGCCGCGGGCGCCGACGTCGTCGAGATTCACGACCGCGTCGCCGAAACGGGACGACCGCCGGTCGACATCCGGCTGCTCCTCCAACGGGACCATCGCGAGCAGGCGGATCGATATCTCGCCGCCGCGCGCGCGGCGCTCGTCCGCTACGGCGCGTGGTTCGGCGCCTCTCCTTCCAGTCCGCTCACGATTGTCGATCCCGCGGCGCCGATCGACCATCCTCGGTCAACGTCGATGGCCGACCGGGACCATCCTGCGTTCGTCGTCGCGGACACGCGCTGGATCGCGCCGTCGCGCGGCACGACGCCGGATGAAACGGTCATCCGAGGCATCGGCCGCGAGATGTTCGGGGGTGTCGCGGGCGCATCAGGAGACGACGTGATTGACGAAGGTCTCGCGACCTATGTGACGACGCGCGTCATGGCCGATGCGTTTCCTGGACGCTACGTCGCGGTGGGCCGATACTTTGGCGGGCTCGCCGTCTGGACGTACGAGGACGTACCGTGGTCGCGCGAGGTTGACGGCGACCGTCCGGCCGGCACGTCACTCACCGCCCGCGCCGACAAGACGGCACTAGCGCTCGAGACACTGGAGCGAATGCTCGGCTGGGACACGATGCGTCACGCAATCGCGACCTACCTACAGCAGCGCGCGGCGACGGGTCCCGCGGCCGTCGACTTCGTCCGCGTGGTCTCGGACGCGAGCGGCCGCGACCTGACGTGGTTCTTCGACGAGGTCGATCAGGACGACCGGACGTTCGACTATCGCGTCGCGGGAGTCGCCGCGACAACGCGCCCAAACGGCGCGGCCGACAGCACGGTCGTCATCGAACGCCGCGGCGACGGCGTCTTCCCGATCGACGTCCGCGTGGCTTTCAGCGACCGCTCCAGCGTCGTAGAACACTGGGACGGCCAAGCCCGCCGACACGCGTTCACCTACCGCCGCGCGGCGCAGGTGCGGACGGTGGAGGTCGATCCCGATCGCGTGCTCCTGCTCGACGTGAACACGACGAACAACACGTGGACATCCCGTCCGAACGGCGCGCATGCCGCATGGAAGTGGACGCTGCACTGGCTGACCTGGATGGAGCAGGTGCTCGTCACCTATGCCGCCTGTGCCTGACGTCACGTCGAGCGTCGTACGGCCACGTGCGTCCGTGCTCGGCGCGTTCGTCGAAGGCTGGCGGCGCGTCATCCGCGCGCCGGCGCTCACGATCGGCCTGCTCGTCCTGACGTTGCTCACCGCGCTGCCGCTCGCCGCCGCGCTCGATGCCCAGATGCGCGCGCATTTCGGATCGAGCCTCGAAGCCGACACCGCGATGGGCGGATGGGACGCGCGATGGGCCGCCGAGTTCCACGCCACGAGTGACGGCGTCGGCCGCACGTTCACGTACGAGATTCTCGGATTCGGCGGCACGTTCGCGATCGTGAGCCGCCTGATGGATGGCCAGCCGCTCGATCGCTCGGTCACTGCAGCGGTTGCGGTCTACATCGGCCTCTGGATCTTTCTCTCGGGCGGCATCCTCGATCGGCTCGCGCGGGCGCGGCGCGTGGGCGCGGCGGCGTTCTTCTCCGCCTGCGGCGCGTATTTCTTCCGCTTCCTGCGACTCGCGCCGTTCGTCGCCGTCGCCTACTGGGCGCTCTTCCGCTGGCTGCACCCGCTGCTGTTCACGACGATCTACGGCCGTTGGACGCGCGGCGGCATGGCCGAGCCCCACGCGTTCGTCCTGCGCGGCATCTTCTATCTCGTCTTCCTCGTCTGTCTGGCCGCGGTGGGACTGACCGTCGACTTCATCAAGGTCCGGCTCGTCGTCGAGGATCGGCGCAGCGTGATCAGCGCAACACCCGCGGCCGTGCGATTCGTCCGCCGGCGCGCGTGGCGCATCGCCGGCCTCACGATCCTGAACGGCGTCGCGGCGCTCATCCTCGCGCGGTTGTGGCTACAGGTCGCGCCGGGCGCGTCAGCGGCGAACTGGCTGGTCGTCGGCCTCGGCCAGCTCTATGTCGTCGCGCGCCTGTGGGCGAGACTGGCGTTCATGGCCTCGGAAGTCGTATTTTTTCAGGGGGAGCTGGCCCACGCCCAGTACACTGCCAGGCCGCGTCCGGTCTGGCCGGACTCACCCGCCGTGGAGGCGGTCAGAAACCTGCGCGGATAGCGGGTTTTCCGGGCGAGGGACTGTGTTGTCAGACAAGGCCCGTCACGCATGACCGTTCGTACATCCGCTACCGACGCCAACGGCACCACACCGACGTTCTCGCCACACGCGCCCGACGCTTTCGATCAGGAACTGCGCACGCGCGTCACCGTCAGCCGCGCACACCCGGAGGATTGCCAGCAGCGCCAGGTCGTCGTCCGCCTCGACGACGGCGCGCCCGTGACGCTGATGTACGGGGAGGCCTTCACTGAGGACGTCCGGCCGGGCAGCCACCTGCTGCGCGCGCACAACACGCTGTTCCGCAAGCGCATCGCTTTCCAGGTGGAAGCGGGCGAGCACCTGGAGTTCATCATCGTCAACCGCGCGGGCGCGGCCACGCTGAGCCTGCTCGCGCTGCTCGGCGTCGCGCCGCTCTACATGACAATCGAGCGGCGGAGTCTGGCGTGAAGGGTTCCCCCTGGGCCTGAAGGCCCAGGGCTCCACAGCGGGAGGGCGATCCGGCTCGGCTCGTGGAGCCCTGACCCTTCAGGGTCAGGGAACAAGCCTTCAGTCTTTGAACCCCTTGACCGCGGCGACGATGGCCTTGGCCGAGATGCCGTATTTCTCGAGCAGCTCGTCTGGCTTGCCGCTGCGGGGGATCTCGCGGACCGCGAGCCGCTGCACGCGCGCGCCCTGGTCCCAGAGCGCCTCGCTCACCGCGTCGCCGAGGCCGCCGTTGGCGTAGTGGTCCTCGACCGTGATGACGCGTCCGCCCGTCGCGCGGGCCGCGCGGACGAGGCCCTCACGATCAATCGGCTGGATCGAATACGCGTCGATCACGCGGATCGCGATCCCGTCCTTCGCGAGCGCGTCGTGCGCCTTCAGCGCTTCGAACACCGTCACGCCGGCCGCGACGACGAGCACGCGATCATTTGTCGTCTCGCGCAGCGTCTTCGATCCGCCGAGCGGGAACGCCTCGGACGCCGAGTAGATCGTCGGCGTCTTTGGCCGGCTCAGGCGGAGATACGC
>CALFMR010000048.1 GCA_937880585.1 uncultured Acidobacteriota bacterium | reverse complement strand
CGGGCCGCTCGAGGACTTGAACCTCTTCGCTAATGCCGCCGTCACGATGAACCTGTTCCTCTGGACTGAGGCCGCCGGCGCGCTTCGGGCCGCGCCGCGGCTTCGGACGCCCGTGGCGGTCGTCGCCTGTCTCGCGGCCCTCCACACGCTCGCGTGGATCGGGAACAATAGTGCCGCCTTCGGCCGATGACTCGATGGGACCGACGATGACGACTCGACATCGACGGGCGACGCCGTTCGCCGCCATCGTGCGGCACGCGGCCGCGTGCGGTGCGCTCGCACTCTCGTTGTCGGCCTGCACGACCTCGTTGTCGCACAGCGAGTACTTCGGCAAGGTCGACCCACCGCCCGGTCAGACGCTGCGTTACGTTTCCGGGTCAGAGCCTGAATCACTCGATCCGCAGATCACCACCGGTCAGCCCGAGGCGCGGATCCTCCTGGCGCTCTTCGACGGTCTCACCGAGTACGACCCGAAGACGGGCGAGCCGATCCCGGCGCTAGCCACGCACTGGGAGGCGAACGAGGACAACTCCGTCTTCGTGTTTCATCTCCGCCCGGCCCGCTGGTCCAACGGCCGGCCGCTGACCGCCGAGGACTTCGTCTACACCATCCGCCGCGGCCTTTCGCCCGAGCTCGCCGCGCGCGCGGCGTATCTCGCGTACTACATCCAGTACGCGCAGGGGTACAACGAAGGCGGCGTCTTCGCTCGCGATTCGCGGTCGGGCGCCTTCGTCATGGACCCGGCCAATCCGGCGCTGCGGTTGGTGCTGCCGGGCGACCCGGCCGCGCGCGACAAAGCGCTCGCCGCGCCCGCACTGGCGGCCGCGCGGGGCAAGACGTTCGTGCCCGTCCGCGCCGAGGACGTCGGCGTCGATGCGCTCGACGCGGCGACGGTGCGCATCCGGCTGACGCAGCCCGTGCCGTTCCTCGTCGCGCTGGTGGCCAACCAGTTCTTCCGGCCCGTGCCGCGCGAAGCCATCGAACGCTGGGGCGATCAATGGACGCGTCCCGGCCACATGGTCACGAGCGGCGCCTTCGTTCTACGCGACTGGCGTCCCTACGACCGCATCGTCGTTACGCGGAGCCCGACCTACTGGGACGCCGCGACGGTCAAGCTTGACTCGATCACGTTCTTTCCCGTCGAGGACGCGACGACGATCATGAACTTGTACAAGGCGGGCGACGTCGATGCGTTCCTCAACCGCACCGTCCCGGCCGCGTGGGTCGATCGTCTCCGTGGATTCAAGGACTACAGGGATGGCCCGGAAGCGGGCAACGAGTACTACCAGATCAACACGACGCGGCCGCCGATGAACGACGTGCGCGTCCGCAAGGCGCTGAATGCGGCCATAGACAAGGGCGCACTGGCGGGCTACCTGCACATGGCGACCGCCGAGACGTCGTTCGTGCCCGCCGGCATCTTTCCCGGCTATCCCGTCGTGCCGGGCGATCCCTTCGATCCGGCGAAGGCGCGGGCGCTCCTGGCGGCCGCGGGCTACCGGAACGCCGCGGGCGCCTACGATCCGTCGACGTTTCCCGTCGGCAAGGTCGAGCTCAGCTACAACACGCTCGAGCTGCACCGGCACGTGGCCGAGTTCGTCCAGGCCCAGTGGAAACAGAATCTCGGGATCACGATTCCCCTCAAGAACATGGAGTGGAAGACGTTTCTCGACTCACGGGCGCGCCTCGACTACAACGGCATCGCGCGCAGCGGCTGGATTGCCGATTACCTGGATCCGTTCACGTTCCTCAACGTCTTCGCAACGCCCACCGGCGACAACGGCACGGGATGGTGGGATCCGGCCTACGTCGCGCTGCTCAACCGCGCGAACCGCCAGTCCGATCCCGCGGCGCGCGACGCGCTCCTGGCCGAGGCCGAAGCGACGTTGCTCGCGGCGCAGCCGGTGATCCCGCTGTTCACGACCAATACCAACTGGATGAAGAAGCCCTACGTCAAGGGCATGTACGACAACCCGCTCTCGATGTACGCCTGGAAATTCGCGTTCATCGAGCACGACCCGTCGCGCTGGTGAGCTGATGCTGAGGTTCATCGTCCGCCGCCTGCTCGTGACGGTCCCGATGGTGCTGGTCGTCGTCTCGCTGACATGGGGACTGATTCGCCTGGCGCCCGGCAACTTCTACACGGGCGAGAAAGCGATCCCGCCGGCGATCGAGCAGAACCTGCGGCAGAAATACGGCCTCGACCGGCCGTGGTACGTGCAGTACGGCCGCATGATCGGCAACACGCTGCACGGCGACTTCGGCTCGTCGCTGAAGTACCCGAGCACGTCGGTCAACTCGATCCTCGCGAACGCGGTACCCGTGTCGGCGACCATCGGCACGCTCGCGTACCTGTTGGCGCTGCTCGTCGGCATCCCGTCGGGCGCAATCGCCGCCCTGCGGCAGAACTCGACCGCCGACTACGCGTCGATGACGGTCGCGATGCTCGGCATCTCGATTCCGAACTTCGTCCTCGGGCCGCTGCTCGTGCTCGTGTTCTCGCTCACCTGGTTCTGGCTGCCGCCGGCGCGATGGAACGGGTTCAGCCTCAATCTCATCCTGCCGGTGCTCACGCTGTCGGCCATCTACATGGCCTACATCGCGCGGCTCACGCGATCGGGCCTGCTCGAGGTGCTGCGATCGAACTACATCCGCACGGCGCGCGCCAAGGGGCTGTCCGATCGCGAGATCCTCGTGCGCCACGCGCTCCGCGGCGGGCTGCTCCCCGTGTTGTCGTTCTCCGGCCCGGCGCTCGTCTTCATCATCACGGACGCCGTCGTCGTCGAGCGCATCTTCGCGCTGCCGGGTGTCGGCAACTACTTCATCAACGCGTGCCTCAATCGCGACGAGCCGCTCATCATCGGCATCGTGGCCTTCACGGCGATTGCCGTGCTCCTCTTCAACCTCGTCGTCGACGTCGCCTACGCGTTCGTCGACCCGCGGGTGCGGTACTGACGTCATGGCGAATGGCCTCGAAGCCGTCGAGCCGCTGGAAGGCATCGTTGCCGGGACGTCGCTCGGGGCGAATGCGTGGCGCCGCCTGCGCCGCAACCGACTCGCGATGGTGGGGCTCGTCGTGCTCGGCATCATCGTGCTGGCATCGCTCGCCGGACCGCCGATCATCGCGCACACGACGGGCTACACCTACGACTCCATTCCATCGGACCCCGCGCTGATTCGTGCGATGCCGCCGTTCACCGGGCCCGACGGCCGCTTCGCGTGGACGCATCCGATGGGGACCGACAATGCGGGCCGCGACATCCTGGCGCGCGTGCTCCTCGGCGGACGCATCTCGCTGCTCGTCGGGATTACGTCGACGCTCGTGTCGCTCATCATCGGGACGGCATTCGGCGCGACGGCCGGTTACCTCGGCGGACGCGTCGACGAAGCCATGATGCGCGTCGTCGACGTCCTCTACGCGCTGCCGTACATGATGATCGTCATCGTGCTGCTGGCGTTCTTCGGCAACCAGTCGCCATTCGGTCAGCTCATCCTGCTGTTCATCGCGCTCGGCTCCGTCTCGTGGCTGACGATGGCGCGCATCGTTCGCGGACAGGTGATGTCGCTCAAGTCGCGGGATTTCGTCCAGGCCGCGCGCGCGACCGGCGTGCGGCCTGTCCGCATCGTGCTGCGCCATCTCGTGCCGAATGCGCTCGGTCCGGTCATCGTCTACGCGACACTGACCGTCCCGTCGGTCATGCTGCTCGAAGCGTTTCTCTCGTTCCTCGGCCTCGGCGTGCAGGCGCCGCTCGCCTCGTGGGGGAGTCTGGCATCCGACGGCATTCAGAACATCGCGATCTTCCCCTGGCAGCTCCTCTGTCCGGGCCTCACGATGGCGGTCACGCTGTTCTCGTTGAACTTCATCGGTGACGGGCTGCGCGACGCGCTCGATCCGCAGGCGAGGAAGTCGTGAGCGCGACGCGGGACGTCCTGCTGTCCGTCCGCGGCCTCCGGACGTGGTTCGAGGAAGACGGACGCGTCGTCAAGGCCGTTGACGACGTGAGCTTCGAGGTCGGACGAGGCGAGACGCTGGGCATCGTCGGCGAGTCGGGATCGGGTAAGTCGGTCACGAACTTGTCGATTCTGCGCCTCGTGCCGACGCCGCCGGGACGGATCGCCGGCGGGGAAGTCGTGTTCGACGGTCGGAATCTGCTCGCGCTGCCGGAGACGGCCATGCGCGCGGTTCGCGGCCGGCGGATCGCGATGATCTTCCAGGACCCGATGACGTCGCTCAATCCGCTCATGCGGATCTCGACGCAGATCATGGAAGTAACGCGGCGGCATCTTGGACATTCGAAGCGCGAGGCTTATGCACACGCCGTCGAGATGCTCGAGCGCGTCGGCATGCCGGACGCCGCGCGGCGCGCGCGCAGCTATCCGCACGAGCTCTCCGGCGGCATGCGGCAGCGGGTGATGATCGCGATGGCGCTCGCGTGCCGGCCGGAGCTGCTCATCGCCGACGAGCCGACGACCGCGCTCGACGTCACGATTCAAGCACAGATCCTCGATCTCGTCCGCCAGCTCACGCGCGAGATCGGCATGAGCGTCATCCTCGTCACGCACGACCTCGGCGTCGTCGCCGGGATGACCGATCGCATCGTCGTCATGTACGCGGGGAAGGTGTTCGAGCAGGCGCCGACGCGCGAGCTGTTCGCGCGTCCCGGCAATCCGTATACGCGGGGACTGCTCCTGTCCGTGCCCGATCCGGCGGCGCCGTCGGGCAGCGAGCTGTATCAGATTCCCGGCCTGCCGCCGGACGTCTCGGTCGACATTCGCGGCTGTCCCTTCGCACCACGCTGCGCGCGCGCCGAGGCGAAGTGCCGGGAAGAGATGCCGCCGCTCGTGTCGCTCACGCCGGAGCACGAGTCGCGCTGCCATTTCGCGGCGGAGATCTATGCCACGCCGCTCGAGCGGCCGAGGTCTGCCGCGGTGGTTGAAGTGCCGGTCACCGGCGAGTCATGAACGCGAGTCTGGCCCCGTCTTCAGCGGTCGCAGGCGCGTCGATGTCGCCGCTCGTCTCGATCGACGAGCTGACGGTGCACTTCGACGCCGGCGGCGGCACGTTGTGGGATCGCATGACGGGCGGCGACGGGACGCGGCGCGTCGTGCGTGCGGTCGACGGCGTGTCGCTCGACATCCGCGCGGGCGAAACGCTCGGTCTCGTCGGCGAATCCGGCTGCGGCAAGACCACGCTCGGGCGCGCGGTATTGCGGCTGGTCGAGCCGACGTCGGGCACCGTGCGGTTCGACGGCGTGGACTTGTCCGCGCTCGGACCCGCGGCGCTCCGGCGTGAGCGGCGCCACATGCAGATGATCTTTCAGGATCCGTACGCGTCGCTCGACCCGCGCATGACGGTCGGCCGGATCATCGGCGAACCGCTCGAGACCTTCGGGATCGCGCGCGGCCGTGAGCGCGACGATCGCGTGCGCGATCTGATGGCCGCCGTCGGCCTCAGCGCGCGATTCGTCAACCGCTATCCGCACGAGTTCTCCGGCGGCCAGCAACAGCGCGTGGGCATCGCCCGCGCGCTCGCCACCGACCCGCGCTTCATCGTCGCCGACGAGCCGATCTCCGCGCTCGACGTGTCGATCCAGGCGCAGATCATCAACCTGCTCGAGCGCCTGCAGACCGAGCGGCAGTTGACCTATCTGTTCGTGTCGCACGATCTCCGCGCGATCCGCCACACGTCTGACCGTGTCGCCGTCATGTATCTCGGCCGCATCGTCGAGCTCGCGGGCGCGCGTGAGGTCTACGATCGGCCGCTCATGCCGTATACGCGCGCGCTGATTTCAGCCGTACCCGTGCCGGATCCGACCGTCGAAGCGACGCGCCGGCGCATCGTGCTCGAGGGCGACGTCCCGTCGCCGATCAATCCTCCAGCCGGCTGCCGCTTCCATCCGCGCTGCCCGTACGCCGTGGCTGCGTGCCGCACGGTCGATCCGCCGCTCGTCGAAGTGCAGCCGGACCATTTCGCCGCGTGCATTCGCATCAGCCCAGAAGAGCCAGACATCGACCGCGTGGCGACAGGCGCGACGCCGGGGCTGAGGCAAGTTAGAAGGTAGAGCCCGTTTCAAAACTGCCGGAGCCCCGGGCCTTCAGGCCCGGTGGGGCTCACCGGGACGGTCCGCGACAGCAGTTTTGAAACGCACTCTTAGAAGCCAGAAGCCAGAAGGACGGAAGAAGCACGCGACGGTCTCGCATTCTGTGGAGCCCTGGACCTTCAGGTCCAGGGGGAACCAGGAACCAGGATCCCCTGGGCCTGAAGGCCCAGGGCTCCACGGAGGAGTGCGTCGAGTAAAGTAGACGGCGGCACCCACGCACATGACTCCGACGCTACGGCGAAGGACGGATGAGAATCCGAAACCGCTCGCACTGACGGCGGCGGCCGTCGCGGCTTGCGTGGCGGTCTGCGTCTCGGCCGTCCACGGTCGCGCATTGCCCACCACGCAGGCGATTGAACTGTCGCAGTTGACGGTGCCCGCGAGCCGCCTAACGGATGGGTGCGGACTGGAAACCGTTGCGAGCTCGGACGGGCACTCGAGAACCGATGTCGTGCGGCCCTGGCTTCATCCGCCGGACGTCGTGGCGAATCCGTGGATTGGCACCGACGCGCGTGTCGTCGCGTGGATCCGCGGTCACGTGGATCCACCGATTGCCTTCAGTCCGCCGGACGGCCCTCCGGTGACCGCGCGCGAAGACACCGAATTGACCATGCGGTTGGCTGACGGCGTCGCCGATGCCTATGTCGTGACCTACCGCGAAGCGCAGTTCGACGATTTTTCAGTCCAGGCCGTGCGGTTCACCGCTGACGCCAGGCGTTTCTCCGATCCGGTCATGTCCTCTCTCGAGATGAAGCGGAGCGTCCCTGGATCACTCGACGCGAGGCAAATGACGGTGGTCGACGCCGGCCGCGTGCGGGCCGTCCTCTATGCCAATCCGAGCCCGTGTTCGCGGGCTGTAGCGTCGTATCTGCACTCGCTGGGAAAGTAAGCACGGCCGCTACTGCATCGTGACGTGGCCCCGTGGCCGCCCGGCGGAGCCCTGGGCCTTCAGGCCCAGGGCTCCACAGAAGAGTGTGACTTTTAGCGATTGACTGCCCGCGCCGGCAGACACAGGACGGCGACGGCGCCGATGACGAGGGACAACGCGATCGCGTACATCCCGGCGGCGGTGTTGTGCGTGACGTCGTTCAGCCAGCCGACCAGATACGGACTGGCGAAGCCGGCGAGGTTGCCGATCGAGTTGATCGCGGCAATCGTCGCGGCCGCGGCGACGCCGCCGAGAAGCGCGGTCGGCAGGCCCCAGAAGAGTGGCGCGCACGTGAGGATGCCGATCGCCGCGATGGTCAGTCCGACCATCGCGAACGCCGTGTGCGTCCCGGCCAGCGTGCTCACGATCAGGCCCGCGGCGCCGAGGAGCAGCGGAATGACCGTGTGCCACCGGCGCTCACGATGCCGGTCCGCGCTCCGCCCGAAGAGCACCATCGCGATCGCCGCCGCGCCGTACGGTACGGCCGTGAGCAGGCCGATGCTGAAGACGTCGTGGACGCCGGCTGCCTGGATGAGCGTCGGCAGCCAGAACGTCAGGCCGTACTGGCCCATCACGCAACAGAAGTAGATGAAGCACATCAGCCACAGCCGTCGATCCGCGAGCGCGGAGCCGATGGCTTCATGGAGGGGTGCCTCTGCGCGATCGGCGGCGAGCCGCGCCAGAACCACGCGCTTCTCGGTGTCGGTCAGCCATGACGCCTGCTCGACGCCGTTGTCCAGATAGACGATCGTCACGACGCCCATGATGATCGACGGGACGGCTTCGAGCACGAACAGCCACTGCCACCCCGTCCACCCGCTGCGCCCCGTGAACGTGTCGAGAATCCATCCGGACAGCGGCCCGCCGAGCAGTCCAGAAATCGGGATCGCGGCCATGAAGAGCGCGACGATGCGTCCGCGGCGTGCGGAGGGATACCAATAGGTGAGATAGAGAATGATGCCGGGGTAGAAGCCCGCTTCGGCGACGCCGAGCAGGAAGCGCAGCGTGTAGAACATCGCCGCCGTGTGGATGAACACGAAGGCGCCCGACACGAGGCCCCACGTGATCATGATGCGGCCAATCCACACGCGCGCGCCGATGCGATGGAGCAGCAGATTGCTCGGCACCTCGAACAGGAAGTATCCGAGGAAAAAGATGCCCGCGCCGAAGCCGTAGACCGTCTCGCTGAACTTCAGGTCGCTCAGCATCTCGAGCTTCGCGAAGCCGACGTTGACGCGATCGAGGTACGCGACGCCGTAGCAGAGCATGAGAAACGGCACCAGGCGCCGCGTGATCGTTCGAAACGCTCGATCCTCGTCCATAATGACCCGTGTCCGCTCCGTCATCGCGACGGGCGCCGACAGTCTACGGGAAAACCGCACGCCGCATGACCGCCATCCTGGGATGCATTGCAGATGATCTGACCGGCGCGACCGATCTCGCGGGCCGGCTCGTGGCGCACGGCATGCGCACCGTGCAGGCGATCGGCGTGCCGCACGATGCCGATCCTTGGCCCGACGGCACCGAGGCCGTCGTCGTCGCGCTGAAATCGCGGACCCTGCCGGCCGAGGAGGCCGTCCGCCAGTCGCTCGCCGCGTTCGAGTGGCTCGAGCGCGCGGGCTGCCGGCAGTTCTACTTCAAGTACTGCTCGACCTTCGATTCGACGCCGCGCGGCAACATCGGCCC
>CALFMR010000047.1 GCA_937880585.1 uncultured Acidobacteriota bacterium | reverse complement strand
CCGTCGCGCAGCCGCCGGCTGAAGCCGTTCCTCGAAGGACGGTGAAGAGCAAGTTAGAAGACAGAAGCCAGACGTTCAGGGTGGGCTCGCGCGAAGGCGTGGCCTCACGCGAAGGCGCGAAGACGCGAAGGGGAAAGACAACGGCCTTTCACTTCTGGGTTCCGGGTTCTAACTTCTAACTTGACGTTCGTCAGCTCCAACGGGCCCCTAGCTTAGCGGTCAGAGCTGCCGGCTCATAACCGGTTGGTCCCAGGTTCGAATCCTGGGGGGCCCACCACCCTTCGCGGCGAAGGGTGTCCACCGAAGCGCCGCAGGCGCGCCGGCGGACCGACACGGCCAAGCGCTCGCTGCGCCCTGGCCTCCGAAGCCTTGGCGGAGGAGGCTCGCGGCTACGGTTGGCGGGCCGCGTCCGTCACGTCCCATTTCCCTGACCCGATGTTCACCCTCGATCACGTCGTCCCGTGGGGTCGCTCGTTCGATGAATACCCACCGCGCTCGTAGCCGACGGGCTCGGCCGGCGCGCGGAGACTCTCAGGCACCGTCTCATTGAGCGGCTTGAGTACTGCCCGTACGCGGAGCAGAGACACGCGCACGGCCGACTCAGCGAGCGGGCCTGCGACGCTTCTCGCGTGGCTTAGCGGACGCGCGGCGCGGTTCGACGTCGGGTGGCACGCGCAACAACTCTTCGCGCGACCAGCGGCCGATGTCAATGACCGGTTGGCGGCTGAGGCGCTCGAGCAGGGCCTTACGCGCATCGCGCACGATCGGCTTGTCCTCCGCCATCGTCCCTGCCTTCCCTCGCAAATAGCACGTCATCCCACGTACGCTGGCTCGACGCCGAGCCGTTCATAGAACCCCTGCGCCCGTGTGCGCCCCACATTGCTGGTCCAAAGGGTTTGAGTCGCACCGTCTCTACCGCACCATCAACGCGCCAAGCCACACGATCCCGGCGGCCACGAGAATGCCGCCCGCGATGACATTCTGCCGATACCAGGCCTCTTCGGTCGTCCAGAGCGTCCGCGACGTGCGCATGCCGTAGAGCCAGTTGCGCGGGACGAGGCGGAACACGAGCGGGTGGCCGAGTGCGATGAAGAGGATCGGCGGAGTCGCGGGCGCCTTCGGCGCGGACCACAGCAGCGCCACCGGGACGGCCGCCGCATAGGCAATGGCAACGACAATCCGGAGGCGCGTCGACGAGGTCGAGCTGCCGAACCCCATGGGCGAATGCTAGTCCGATCCGCCGCGCGGTGGAAGGCATCGGCGGCGCGTGGTTGAATCCGCACGGTCCGGCGTGAAACACTGACACTCGCGTGAATCCAACGCTCGCGGCGCTCGTCGCGCTCCAAGCACTCGACACGGCGGCCGACGCAGCCCGCCGGCGGCTGGCCGACCTGCCGGCAGCCGAGCGCGAGATCGAGGCCACGGTGGCTCGGGCCCAGGCCGACGTCGACGCGTGCCGTACCGAGCTGGCCGAGAACCAGGCCGCGCGCCGCGCTTTCGAGAAGGACGTCGCGGCCATCGACACGCGGCTCGCCCGCTTCGACGACCACAAGGCCGCCGTCAAGACCAATCAGGAATACACCGCGCTGCTCCACGAGATCGCGGGCGCCAAGGCCGAGAAAGACGCGGTCGAAGAACAGATCCTGATGAAGCTCGAAGAGGCTGACGCCATCACCGCGCGGCTGAAGGCGGCCGACGCGGCGCTCGCCGGCGCGAAGCGCGACGCGGACACCGCGCGACAGGCGCTTGCGTCCGAGCGCCAGGCACTCGACGCCGAGCTCGCGCGGCTCGAGGATGAACGCCGTGGCGCCGTGACGTCAGTGGAAGCCGCGACGCTCGCGCGGTATGAACAGCTACTCAAGCAGCGGCGGATGATCGCCGTGGCGGTCGTGCACGCCGAAGTCTGCGAGGCGTGTCACGTGCGCCTGCGTCCCGCCATCGCGCAACAGGTCCGCCGCAACGACTCGATCGTGCAGTGCGACAGTTGCCAGCGCATCCTGTATTTCGAAGCCAAAGTCGCGTCATGAGCGAGACGACGTCCGTGGTGGTGAACATCGACGGTGGTGCCCGCGGCAATCCGGGCCCCGCCGGTTGGGGCGTGGTCGTCTCGACCGAAGGCGGCGACATCCTGGCGGAGCTCGCGGGCGCGCTGCCGCACGCGACGAACAACGTCGCCGAATATCACGGCCTGCTCGCCGCGCTCGACTGGTGCGCGGATCACGGCGCGGCGCGCGTCCACGTCCGGTCTGACTCGCTGCTGCTCGTGCAGCAGATGCGCGGCGTCTACAAAGTGAAGAACGAGGGGCTCAAGCCGCTGCACGCGCGCGCGCGGCTCGTGGCCGATCGCGTGGGCCGCGTCACCTACGAGCACGTCCGCCGCGAGTTCAATCGCGTGGCCGACGGCCTGGCCAACCGCGCGATGGACGAAGCCGCCGCCGGTCGGCCCTCGTGAGCGATCGCAAATATCGCCAGCACGGCTATCAGGACGACGACCGCCCGAGCGGCGCGGGCCGTGGGACGCCGCGTCCGTCACGCCCGGCGGAGCCGCGCGATCCGCGTCTTCCCCGCGATCCACGCGTGCCGAACATGCCGGGCTTCCACGACGTGTTCCGCTGCGCGCGCTGCGGCACGCTCGGGCCGACCGCGATCGCGGTCGACACGCGCTGCGCCTCGTGCGGCGTCGATCTGCACGCCTGTATCCATTGCGCGTCGTTCGACTCGGGCGCACGATTCGAATGCCGGGAACCCATCCCCGCACGCGTGAGTCCGAAGGACGCGAGAAACAACTGCGACCGCTTCGCTCCGCGCGTCACCGTCGAGCGCGAAACCCACTCGACGCCCGCCACTCAGGCCTCCGGCGCGCGGAAGGCCTTCGACGATCTGTTCAAGATCTGAACTTCTGGCTTCTGGCTTCGAACTTCTAACTTGTCTGCGTGTCGAGGCCCTCGTCCTTGGTCTCGCGTGTCGCTAACAGCGCGACGAAGGTCAGCACTGACGCCGCCGTGAGATACAGGCCGACCGAGGCGAGGCCGAAACGGCCGGCGAGCCAGGTGGCGATGTAAGGCGCGAGCGAGGCGCCGAAGATGCCGGCCAGGTTGAACGTCAGCGAGCTGCCGGTGTACCGAACGGCCGTAGGAAAGAGCTCCGATAACGCCGTGCCCAACGGACCGTAGGTGATGCCCATGAGCGACAGGCCGATCGCCATCGCGAGCGTCGCACCAAGCGTGCCGCCTGAAAGCAGCGGCGCCATGAGGAAGCCGAAGACCGCAATCGCCGCCGTGACGGCCAGCAGCGTACGGCGGCGGCCGTAGCGATCCGCAAGCACGGCCGACCAGGGAATCGTCGCCGCAAAGAAAAAGATGCCGAAGAGCTGGATGAGCAGGAACGTGTCGCGATCGAATCCGAGCTTCGTCGTGCCCCACGAAAGCGCGAACACGGTCATCAGATAGAACAGCACGAACGTCGCGAGCGACGCGACCATGCCGGCCACGAGCGTCCCCGGGTGCTGCTTGAAGACGACGAACATCGGCACGCGGACGCGTTCAGCGCGGGCCACGGCGCGCGCGAAGACGGGCGTTTCCGTCAGCGTGAGGCGGATGTAGAGACCGATGATGACGAGCAGCGCGCTCGTGAGAAACGGAATCCGCCAGCCGAAGCGGAAGAACTGATCGTCGGTGAACCAGGTGGAGAGCGCGAGGAAGATCGTCGCCGAGCAGAAGAAGCCGAGCGGTGCGCCGAGTTGGGGAAACATGCCGTACCACGCGCGCTTCTCCGGCGGCGCGTTCTCGATCGCCAACAGCACGGCACCGCCCCATTCCCCGCCGAGACCGAGCCCCTGGCCGAAGCGGCACAGCGCGAGCAGCGCCGGCGCCGCCACGCCAATCGTCGCGTAGGTCGGCAGCGCCCCAATCGCCACCGTCGACACCCCCATC
>CALFMR010000046.1 GCA_937880585.1 uncultured Acidobacteriota bacterium | reverse complement strand
TTGTGTCAGGCACTCCCCCGGGCGATCGAGGGTCACGATGGATCCGCGCCTCCCGACGCGCTGGCTGACGCGACCGACGCGGTCGACGACGGGATGGCGCTCGCGCGGCACTGGGAGCGGCGCGGCGTCGAGCGATTCCGGCCCTTGGCGTTCGATCTGTTTCGCTTCGGCGTTCGCGTCTATCACGCGCATCAGCCGCAGTTCCTCAATGAGTTCGTCCTTGAAAACGTCGACCCGGACGCCTCGTCGGGTGCCTTCGTCGGCAGCCCCGAAATGCGTGCGGCCACGCTCGAATCGCTCTGGCTCTCGCTCCGTGCGCCGCGCCGGTAAGACACGCTTCAAGGACCACGCGCTCCTAATCATGCGGCGGCTCGACGTTCACGAGCGGCGGCTTGGCGACCGGCGGTTCGTCGCGCGCCTGGCCCTCATCTGGTCCGGGCTCGTGTCCGTCCGACGGCAGCGCAATCGGCTCGCCGCGTTGCGCGGACTCGTACAGCGCTTCGACGATGCGCACATCACGCGCGCCTTCTTCGCCTGACGGCTCGGGTGCCCGGCCCTGCCGGATGCAATCGGCGAAATACAGAATCTCCGCCGCGAATTGATCGCGTCGCCGGCCCTTGCGGTGAAGGGGACGTCCGCCGGACGTCAGCGTATATTCGAGCGGATCGACGTACTCGTAGGCCGGCTGCATGACGAGGTCGCCGTCGGTTCCGACGACGCGAAAGCTCGACACGTCGGCAGCCGCGAAACTCGTCGTGAAGGTCGCGTGACGGCCGTTGTCGAAAACGAGCACGGCCGACGTCATCTCATCGATGCCGGGCAGCCCGGCGCGGTCGCCGGGCGCCGCGTGCGCGAACACCTGCGTGGGTTCGCCGCCGAGCGTCGTGCGTGCCGCGTTGATGCAGTAGACGCCGAGGTCGTACAGCGTGCCGCCGCCGAGGTCCGGCCGCGTGCGGATGTTCCCGGGCTTCACGGACATCGAGAACGACGACGCGAAGTACTTCACGTCGCCGATGTCGCCGGCGCGAACGCGTGACAACGCTTCAATAGCCAGCGGATCGAAGTGCAGCCGATACGCCGTCATCAGAAGGACGCCGGCCTCGCGACACGCGCCAATCATCGCGCGCGCATCGTCGGTCGTGGCCGCCAACGGCTTCTCGCAGAGGACGTGTACGCCGGCTCGCGCGGCGCGTACCGCGTGGGTCACGTGTTCGGAATTGGGCGTCGCGATGTATGCCGCGTCGCACTCGGCGAGAAGCCGCTCGAGGTCATCATAGCCGCCGCGTGACGGCACATCGTACCGGTCGCCGACCTCGCGGAGTTTTTCGGCATCGCCGCTCACGATCGCCTGGAGGCGCGCTCGCGGCTCGGCGTGAGCGAACGCCGGCACGACGGCCACCTGTGCGATGTGTCCGAGCCCGATGACGGCGAACCGCACCGGCTTTGCGCGCGGCGTGCGCGTGTGTTTCGTCGCCAACGCCATGTCCCTTGCCCCTGGCCCGACAGCATCAGTCGAGCAAGAGCGGTGCCGGCCGCGAAGCCGTCCCGCCCGGTACGAGCGAAGGCTGTCGACTCGGCATACGGTTGCCCGTTTTCATCCTGCCGATGCGCACGATGGGCAGGCCGGATCGCTGTTGTTGGCGAAAGCACATCACGACCGACCGGTGTTCGTGGAGTTCGTCTTGCAGCGTTCCGGCCAGGAGGTCCCTATGAAGCGCGATCCCGTGTGCGGTATGGAAGTCGACGAAGCGCGCGCGCCCGCCAAGGCGACCTACAAGGGCGAGACGTTCTACTTCTGCTCCGACGATTGCCGCGATCAGTTCCTGCGCAACCCTGACGCCTACGTAGCGCCAGCGGCAACGGCGCGGACGACGACATGAGCGAGGCGCGCCCCCGTCAACACGCTCGCGCGTCCCGCGCCAGACGCGGGCGCGCGAGCAGCGCGCGCTGGTCGGGCGACGTCACGGCTCATAGCAACGCGCTCACGCTCGAACCTGGCGTCTTCCGGCACCGGAGCGCCCGCGCCATTGCCGAGTCGTTGAAGCGCTCCGCCGAGCACAGCCGGCGACGCAAGAGCTCGCCGTTCCGATCGGCGATGTCGATGCTCACCTTCTACATCAACCGCGCCGGCCGCAACCTTCCGGCATCTCGTCGCCGGACGCTCGTTCGCGCCAAGACCGAATTGCGGCACCTGTTCAAGCGTGACTGACGTCAGTAGCCCACCGCGTTCGGTTCCTCGCCGATCTTCTTGCCGTTGCGCCACGTATTCGCGCACAGGGTTGACGCGCCGTGCTGAGACTGGGTACGGCGCCCCCACGCGCGGCCGCCGCGCGCGCACGGGCGCGGCGCGGATCGGGACGCTATAATGACGACGCGCTCCCCGAACCGTTCTGCTGTCACACCATGCCGCTCAAGGCCGCGCCACTTCTCGCGGCGATCGTCGAGTCGACCGACGATGCCATCGTCACCAAGGACCTGAACGGCACGATCACCAGCTGGAACGCCGCCGCCACGCGGCTTTTTGGCTACAGCGCGCAGGAAATCATCGGCCGCAATATCCGCGTCATCATTCCCCACGACCGGCTCGACGAAGAGGAGTTCGTCCTGGGCCGCGTGCGCAACGGGCTCAGCGTGAATCATTTCGAGACAGTGCGCATGCGCAAGGACGGGACCGCCGTCGACGTGTCGATCACCGTCTCGCCCGTCCGCGATCGCGGCGGCCGGATCATCGGCGTCTCGAAGATTGCGCGCGATATCAGCAACCTCAAGCGCGCGCTCGAGGACGCGCGGCGCGCCAATCAGCTCAAGGACGAGTTCCTGGCCATTCTGTCGCACGAACTGCGAACGCCGCTGAACGCCATCATGGGGTGGGCCGGCCTGCTGGCCACGTCGGCGCCCGACGCGATGACGCGGCGCGCGGCCGGCATCATCCAGCGCAACACGACCGCGCAGGCGCGACTCGTCGATGACCTGCTCGACGTCTCGCGCATCGTATCCGGCACGCTGGTGCTCGCGCGCGAGCCGGCGGATCTCCGCGATCTGGCGTCAGCGGCCATCGAAGACATGCGCCCGCTCGCCGCGGCCAAGTTCATCGAGCTGCGACTGGTCGGTGACGCCAGCGGCGCGCCCACCTCTGTGTGCGGCGACGCGACGCGGCTACAGCAGATCATCTGGAACCTGCTCTCGAACGCTGTCAAGTTCACGCCCCCGCACGGGCACGTGACCGTGACCATCCGGCGCGAAGCCGAGACCGTCGAGCTGACGGTGGCCGACAGCGGTCAGGGCATTGCGGCAGCGTTTCTGCCCCACGTCTTCGATCGCTTCCGCCAGGGAGACGCCTCGACGACACGCGAGCACAGCGGCCTCGGCCTTGGCCTCAGCATCGCCGCGCAGCTCACGGCCGCCCATGGCGGGACGATCGCCGCCGACAGCGCGGGCCCGGATCGCGGCGCGACGTTCACCGTGCACCTGCCCGCGGCCTCGGCACGCGCGCGCCCGGCTGTGGCCGCCGATCCCACCGTCTGTAACGCACGACTCGACGGCATGCGGGTGCTCGTGGTCGACGACGAGCCCGACGCAGCCGCCGCCCTGGCGCTGGCACTCGAACATCGCGGTGCCGACGTGATGACGTGCACGAACGCGGCCGACGCGCTGGCCGCGATCGAGACCGCCACGATCGACGTGCTCCTGGCCGACATCGGCATGCCGCGGATGGACGGCTACGAGCTGATGCGGCGCATCCGATCATCCGTGCCGCGCGAGGCCTGGCCGCTCGCCGCCATTGCGGTGACGGCATACGCAGGCGCCGCGGTGCGCACGCGGGTCTTCGAGGTGGGCTTCGACGCCCACGTCCAGAAACCGGCGCCGCCCGAACGCGTCCTCGCCGTCGTCATGCAGACGATCGCGTCAGCGCGAGCCGCGGTCGAGCGGCCA
>CALFMR010000045.1 GCA_937880585.1 uncultured Acidobacteriota bacterium | reverse complement strand
GTCTGGCTTCTGCTGTTCGAAGTTCAAAGTTCGAAGGTGGGAGCGTCTTTAGCATAGGATCCCGCCCATGCTCCTACACGCCGTCGTCGTGGCCGCCCTGGCGACCGCGGCCCTCGTTGCGCCCGCGTCTGCCGTCGCCCAGGTTGTCGTCACCGCCAGCACGCCCATCGTCATCGACGCGAACGAGCCCGGGCCGCTGCAGAAGGCCGCCACCGATCTGTCGATGGACTTCGAGCGCGTATTCGGCCGACGCGGCGCGATCGTCCATGTTCCGCCGGCAGCCGGTCAGGCGGCCATCTGGATTGCGTTCGATCACACGGGGCCTTCCGGTGTCGAGCGGCCGACGGGATGGGAAGCGCTTCGGCTCCAGACGACGAGGCGTGAAGGCGGTACGGGCGCGCCGGACACCGTCGTGCTGACCGGATCGGACCTCCGCGGCGCGATGTACGCCGTCTATCAGTTCTCGCAGCAGTTCCTCGGCGTCGATCCGCTCTACTGGTGGACCGATCACGCGCCCACGCGACGCACGCGCGTCGCGGTCGGCGCGGATGTCGCCCTCACATCCAGCCCGGTTTTCCGCCATCGCGGCTGGTTCATCAACGATGAAGACCTGCTCACCGGTTGGACGCCGGGCGAGCCTGACGGCACGGGCATCGCGCTCGCGACGTGGGATCATGTCTTCGAAGCGATTCTCCGGCTCAAGGGCGACATGGTCGTGCCCGGCACGTGGATCTTTCCGTACGAGCCGCAGATCGCGGCGGCTGCTGATCGCGGGCTCATCGTCACGCAGCACCACGTGAACACGCTCGGTCTCGACACGTACCGCTGGCCGAAGACGAAGCCGATGTCGTATCTGTCGGATCCGAAGCCGCTCGAGGAGGCGTGGCGGAAGTCCGCGTCCGAGTATCCCAAGAACGCCGAGATTCTCTGGAGCGTCGGCTTCCGCGGGCAGAACGACTATCCCTTCTGGCAGGACGACCCGAACGCGCCGTCGACCGACGAAGGCCGCGCCGGCATCATCCGCTCCGCGGTCGACGCACAGATGGCCATCGTCCGCTCACTGCGGCCGCATCCGGAATTCCAATTGAATGCGTGGCGCGAAGCCGCGACGTTCATTCACGAAGGCGTGCTGCACCTTCCCGACGACGTCACGCTCATCTGGCCAGACAACGGCCACGGCCGTCTGGCCGATCGGGGCAAGCTCGCGGCCGGCCAGGGCGAGTATTACCACACGGCCATGTACGACTACATGTCCAATCACGACTCGGAGATGGTGCCGCTCGCGCGCATCCAGCGCGAGCTCGGGCGCGCCGCCACGGCCGGTGCAACCAACTGGCTGCTCGTGAATACGTCCAACATCCGGCCGGTCGTCATGACGACGCGCGCGGTGATGGAGATGGCGTGGGATCCGAGCGGATGGACGGGATCGAACGCGACCGGTGACACGCGCTATCTCGATCGGTGGTCCCGCGAGGAATTCGGCGAGCGGGCGGCGCCGGCCATCGTGCGGTACTACGACGCCTACTTCGCCGCGCCGCTGCGCTACGGGCCCGAGGAGGACGCGACGGCGGGCGACAACCTGTATCACACGATCGCGCGCGATCTGCTGGTGTCACTCCTCGACGGCAGCTCCGCGTTCGAGTTCCGCCTGCGGCCGCGGGTGGATTTCGAGGGCATCACGTTCGCCGACACGGCCGACCTCATGGCGAAGATGCTCGACGCCGCGCGGGCGGCCGCCGGCCGCTGGCGGAACGTCCATGCGCTCGCCGACGCCGCGCGTCCGCTCGTACCGGCCGACCGTGCGGACTTCTTCAAAGGCGCGATCGAGATGCCGGTCGATCTGCACCTGCACCTCAATCAGATGGTCATCGATTTGGCCGAGATGTCTCAGGCCACCGACGCCGCCACGCGGCTCGCGAAGTTGAAGGCGGCGATTGCGGACACGGAAGCGGCCCAGGCGGCACTGCACTCGGCCGAGTACGGCAAGTGGAAGGATTTCTACACGGCCGGCGACTGGCTCGTCGACGGTCCACGCACGCTCGCGCTCGAGCGCGCCTATCTCGATAAGCTCAAAGGCCGCCCCGTGCCGCAAAATGCGGTCGTGCGAGCCAAGGACACCGGCTTCGCCTACGCGCGCATCACGGCCTATCAAGGGACGCAGACGGCACCGTAGCGTCATTTCTGGCTTCTGGCGTCGACCTGCGAACTTGACGCCGTTTTCATCTTCATCATGGCCAAAACACGCACGACTCTCTGGACCGACGTCGATCGCTACTTGACCGACACGCTCATCCGCCCTGACGCGGCGCTCGATGCCGCGATTGCCGCCGCTGAGGCGGCCGACCTGCCGCCCATCAGCGTGTCGCCTCCGCAGGGGCAGCTTTTGCACCTGCTCGTGAAGCTCGTGAACGCGAAATCGGTGCTCGAAATCGGCACGCTCGGCGCGTACAGCACGATCTGGATGGCGCGCGCACTCGCGCCTGGTGGGCGGCTGCTTACGCTGGAGGCGGACCCGACGCATGCGGACGTGGCGCGGAGCAACCTCGAACGCGCCGGCATCGCCGACCGCGTCACGCTCCGGCTCGGACGCGCGCTCGAGACGCTGCCGACGCTCTCGCCTGCCGACGGCGCGCCGTTCGACGTCATCTTCATCGACGCCGACAAGCCGCCGCTCGCCGACTACTTCGTCGAGGCGCTCCGCCTCTCGCGCGCCGGGACGCTCATCATCATCGACAACGTGATCCGCGATGGCGCCGTCGCCGATCCGTCCAGCCGCGACGCGAGCGTGCAGGGCGTGCGGCGGCTGAACGATCGCATCGCGGCCACGCCGAACGTCGAGGCCACGTCCATCCAGACCGTCGGCGCCAAAGGCTACGACGGGTTCACGCTCGTGCGAGTGGAGGAGAACGTATAGCGCCCTATGTCGCAGAGCGCCGTATAGCCCAGGCGCTGATAGATCGCGTTCGACGTCGGATTCGCGAGATCCGTGTAGAGACAGCAGCGCGCGCGGCCTTCGTCGAGCAATCGCTGGCTCAGCGCGGCAACAAGCGCGCTCGCATAACCACGCCCGCGCCGCTCGGGCGGCGTGTAGACGAAGCCGATGCGCGCTGCGTGCGTCGTGCGTCCGGCCGCTGCCGCCATCGCCACGATGCCTTCGTCGTCCCACACCACGAGACTTCCGTCGTCGAGATGCGAACGCACGAAGCCCTCGGCGCCGCCCGGTTCGCGAATGGCCGCGAAGAAGGCCGTCGCCCATTCGACGAGGCGACTCGCGTCCTCGGCGCGCGCGACACGCAGGCGTCCGGCGGCCGGCTGCGCTGGCGGCACGACCGCGCGGAGCTCGTACAGACGTTGATTCGCGTGCAGTGCGGCGAC